>MWAX01000158.1 GCA_002068775.1 Actinobacteria bacterium ADurb.Bin346
CGGATCCCCTTCCTGTATATTTATAAAATCTCCAAGTATGATTGCGCCTATTTCATTTTTTGTTAGGTTTAAGGCAACCCCATAAGTGCTTTCACCAAACTTCAGCATTTCACCAGACATTGCATTCTTAAGCCCTTCAATCCTTGCTATTCCATCTCCAGCTTCGATAACCCTGCCAACTTCCTCTACTACTATTTCCTTCTTAAATTTATTAATTTCTGAGCTTAATAACCTGACAATTTCCTCAGATTTAATCTTCAACACCAAATCTCTCACCTCTAACTTCCAGGGCTTTCAATTTTGACTTCAAGTCTTCAATCCTGTTTTTAACACTCAAGTCAATTATGCTTTCGCCTATTTTAAGGACAAGGCCGCCTATAATATTTTCATCTACAATATTTTTAACTGTTACATCAAGTCCGGTCTTTGCATCAACCTCTTCTTTTATCTTGCCAAGCTGCTCATTATCAAGATAAACTGCACTTATGACGTCTATAGTTTTATGTCCTTTAAAAATTTTATGTCCTTTGAGACTGTTAGTAAACTTGGCAGCTTCCCAGTCGTCACTGTATTGCATTACAGCCCTTTCTTATCAGCATTTTTTGCATTTCCTATGGCATGTACGGTATTATATTTTTAATAAATCATCCTTTATTTAAGAATACTTAAACCAGTTTAAGAAAAATCGTTTTTTACCTGCTGAAATTCCTTCAGGCTTTCTTCAACCAGTCTCTTATGCTCTTCTTCTGAAAGGTTTTTCATGATAATCTTTTCAGTAGCATTCATTGCTATATCCACAATCTGGTCCTTGACAGCCTCAACAGACTTCTGTCTTTCAGCTTTTATCTCTTCCAGGCCAGAATCCAGTATTGCTTTTGATTTAGCATTTGCTTTTTTTTCTATTTCGTCCTTTATCTTTCTAGCTTCAGCTTTTCCTTCCTCTATTATATTTTTTGCTTCCGCTTTGGCTAAATCAAGCTGTTTTTTCTGTTCTTCAAGGTATTGCTGCCCTTCTAACTTTTGCCTGTCTGCATTGTCAATTGATGCTCTTATGTCTTCCTGCCTTTTAGTTATCATCTTGTTTACTGGCTTTAATGCAAATTTCCAGAGCACAATAAAAAGTATGATAAATACTATGATGAGCCAGAAGATTGTACTGGTCATGGGATTAATTATTTTGAATATTTCTTCCAAATTTTTATACCTCTTTTTTTAACTAAAAAGTTATAATTTCAGAACTTATAAAATACCGGAATATCTTATGCGACAAATATCAGCATGAACGCTACAACAAGCGCATACAATGAAATTGCTTCTGCAAAAGCTATCCCTATAAACATTACAGTGTTTATCTGGCCTCCAGCTTCCGGCTGCCTTGCTATGCCTTCAACAGCTTTACCGACGAGATTTCCTATAGCAAGTCCCGGCCCTATTGCTCCAAGGCCCATACATAGCCCTGCTGCTAATAATGCCGCTGCTTTTGGATCCATAAAACTTCCTCCTGACTTTAAATTAACCTCAAATCCGTAATATTGATTACTAGTGCCTGGGGTTTACTGCTTCCCCTATATATAATGCAGTAAGTATTGCAAATACATAAGCCTGCACACATGCTACAAATAATTCCAGCAGCATCATTATTGCTGCAAATGGAACTGCTGCTATTGCTAAAAGGTATGTCTTGAAATATATGATAAGGCCAAGTATTACATATATTATCGTATGGCCGGCAAGCATGTTTGCAAATAGTCGGATAAATAATGAAAATGGTTTTGCTATTGTGCTTATAAGCTCTATAGGGACAACTATTACCAGCATGCACCCGGGTATGGAACGTGGCGCATAAGATCTGAGATAACCTCTAATGCCATTTTTTATTAAATTTGTTATATGTACTGTGAAAAAAACTATTATAGCCAGTACGAGGGTAAAAACTGGATTTGCTGTTGGGGTATAAGCCCCCGGTACAAGACCTATCAGATTACTTGCAAGAACGAAAATGAATATTGTTGAAATAAGTGGCACCCATCTGTCCCCTTCTTTGGGCCCTATGACATTGTAGCATATACGTTTCCTTATAAAGTCAAGGAGGAATTCAACTATTACCTGCCTTTTTCGTGGAATTACACGGGGCTTTGCTGACATTACAAGAAGCAGTATAATGAATAAACCTACTCCTGCAAATAATGAAAGTGTCAGATTGGTAATCGATATATCTATTGGCCCGATCTTTATAGGGACTATAGTCTTAAGATAAAAATGTTCAAGTACTTCCAATTGCTGTGTAAGCTAAATTAAATCAATACTGTTAATAATTTCTATGAATTATATAACAAAAATATTTATAGTCCAATAAAAAATATACCATGAATATCATGCGAAAAGCGCAATAAAATTTAAATATAAAAAGGCGGCGGGATATATTTGCGTGCTGCCAAATTGGTGAATTGTAGCAATTTGTCTACAAATCTATTGCAGTGTCATCCAACAGGAATTGTTTAATTCCTATATATAAAATTTCTTTTTTATCGTGTCAGAGAATTACATAGTTTATCTAAATAATATTTTCGCTTGATATCCATTGTTACCTCGGTAATATATTTTTGCGTATATACGCATCTTATTTCTCTAATTTTAAATGTTTTAAATTTTTTCTTTTACAGCCGTGCATTGTGTTGGGTAAAACAATTTCAATGGTTTGAAGTAAGTCAGGAAAGGACAGCCATTCCGGTATGTGTGTCATGCTTCAATGAAAAAAGATTATTTGTGTTATTCATTACCAAATACCTGGTTTTTATACCTTATGTATTCCTCATAATAATTGTTTATATATTCATTAAGAAATGCAGGATTGCTTATTAATGGCAGTAGATCAGATTTGAAGTCTCTTTTATATTTTGAAATAACTTCTTTTACTTTTAAGTCAAGTATGTTTTGTAATAATGCCATGTTCATTTCTTTTCCGAGCATTTCAGAGAGTCTTTTTATATTAGGTTCAATGGATTTTTTTAAAAACCATAAAAGATCAAAATAATCCCTGCCTTTTACTGTTTCGCTATTTTCAGTCCCCGTTAATCTTTCCCTTAATAATATGGCATGCAGTTTGCCTGACATTAAAGAGGAAAGGTCATAATGCCTTGCAACAAAGTTAAATCCATAAATGGATTTCGAAGTTAGAAGCAAGTCGTAAAACCTCGAAGAGTTTTTTGAGAAATCCAGTTTAACGTAAAGCATATCGCTTTCGTCCACCCTTGCCAGCCCAAGTTTATGGAGAACAGGAAATTTTAGAATAATCTGGCTGCCTCTTTGCTTTAAAGCCATGATGATTTTTCGATACTGAAATTGTTTTTTAAAATACACCTCTAAATCATCAATCAATTTGGTAGTATCAATATCACTTAAATAATCAAAATCTAGATCTTCGGAAAGTCGTGGCAAATCGTAAAAAATGTTCAGGCATGTTCCGCCAGTGAAAACAAGATTCTTATTATATTTCATGTCGGTATAGATATAATTAAGTGCATATACCTGTAAAAGCTCCTTGAGCTTATTACGGATATAGCTGTTCAAGTAGCCCTTCGCTTTTTCTTCGTTTACTACTTTTTCAAGTTCTTTATCTATCATATATACTTATTTTAATTTTGTTATAATCTGCGAAAGAAGTCTGTATTTTTTAACCCCGGACATTTCACAATATAATTTAAATTCTTTAAAGTCTTTAGATTTAAAACCATCAATATTTAATCTTATCGATTCAAGTATGGCAAGATTTATATTCTGTGTTCTTAAAAATTTCAGATACAGCCAGTCAAATAGAGCTTTAGCTTTTGTAGCCTGTGCTATTTTAAAACCATTATAATCCATAATATCAAACCCTGTAAAAAGGTTTTCTTTAATATTCCTGTATAAAAATAAGTTCAGGATATTGTTATAAGTTCTGCCGGTTTTATTTGTAATAGATGTTACAGAATATACTGCTTCAGATAAAATACTGTATTTCTGCAATACATATTCCAGGCTCAAATAAGACGGTGTTCTTAATTTGTTTGCAATAAATTCTATGTAAAGTGACCTGTCATTTACTCTTTCAAAATAATTTGTGGTTGTATATAATCCTTTCTTTAATTGTATTAAAGTGCCCTCTTTTATCCACCTGTTAATATCAGCTGAGAGGCTTTCGGGTTTAATGTCTATATATTGTGAGATAGTGCTTTTACCAAAATAGCTCAGATTTTCAAGATTTTTTAACTTACTTACTTGTTTCATAATTGTTATATATTGTATATTAATTTTAGAATAAGTCAATAAAATATAATCTCATTAAGCAATCCTGTTGCGTCATTTAAAACAATTGACTTATAAATAATTTGACAGTATTATCATTTATAACCATTATAATGTTATAATCTTTATAAATTTATTATGAATATATAAATAGGATTTAAAATTGAATCAGAAAATTGATGAATTCGCCAGAAAACTTGCTGAAAAAAATATTAGACCTTCATATCAGAGAATGAAAATTCTGGAGTATCTGATAATTAAAAAAACCCATCCAACTGTTGACAATATATTTAATGACCTGATAAAGGAGCTGCCCACTTTGTCAAAAGCAACTGTATACAATACCCTTGATTTGTTAAGAAAAGAAAAATTAGCAAGAGTTGTAGCAATTGAAAATAATGAGACAAGGTATGATGCCAGGGTTTCAAATCATGGTCATTTCAAATGTGAAACCTGCGGCTCTATATTTGATTTTGAAGTGGATATTGACAGCTTCTTAACTGATTCTCTAAAAAATTTTAAGATTAATGAAAAAAATGTTTATTTTAACGGCATTTGTCCTAAATGCCTAAAGCAATGATTAATTAATATCATAAAAGGAGGACGAAATAATGGACGAAAAAGATAAATTAACAACTGCTGCAGGTGCCCCTGTTGCAAATAATCAGGATTCCTTAACTGCAGGCCCCAGAGGCCCGATGCTGCTTCAGGATGTCTGGTTTCTTGAAAAGCTTGCTCATTTTGACAGGGAGGTTATACCTGAAAGAAGGATGCACGCAAAAGGATCAGGCGCATTCGGCACTTTTACAGTAACTCATGATATTACCAGGTATACCAAAGCAAAGATATTTTCAGAAGTTGGTAAAAAAACCGATGTGTTCGTGCGCTTTTCTACAGTTGCGGGTGAGAGAGGTGCAGCAGACGCAGAGCGTGATATCAGAGGTTTTGCCATAAAATTTTACACAGAAGAAGGAAACTGGGACCTTGTTGGAAACAATACACCCGTTTTCTTTATAAGAGACCCTCTTAAATTTCCTGATTTAAATCGAGCCGTAAAGCGTGATCCTTATACCAATATGAGAAGTGCAAAAAACAACTGGGATTTCTGGAGTTCCCTTCCCGAAGCACTCCACCAGGTGACAATTGTAATGAGTGACAGAGGCATTCCCCTTTCCTATAGATACATACATGGATTTGGAAGCCATACTTTTTCTATGATTAATAAAGATAAACAGCGTGTATGGGTCAAGTTTCACATGGTATGTCAGCAGGGAATCAGGAACTTAACAGACGCTGAGGCAGAAGCAATCATATCAAAAGACAGGGAAAGCCATCAGAAAGACTTGCTTGAAGCTATTGACCGAAAAGAATTTCCTAAGTGGAAGATGTTTATACAGGTCATGAGCCAGGAGCAAGCAAATAATATGCCCTATAATCCATTCGACCTTACAAAGGTATGGTTTAAGAGAGAATATCCGTTAATTGAAGCCGGGATTATGGAGCTTAATAGGAATCCTGAAAATTATTTTGCTGATGTAGAGCAGTCAGCATTTAACCCTGCAAATGTTGTGCCAGGTATTGGCTTTTCTCCTGATAAAATGCTTCAGGGAAGGTTATTTTCCTATGGTGATGCCCAGCGCTACAGGTTGGGAGTAAACCATCATCAGATTCCGGTTAACGCTCCGAGATGTCCTGTTAACAGTTACCACAGGGATGGCCAGATGAGGGTCAACAGCAATGCAGGAAGTAAAATCGGATATGAGCCAAACAGCTATTGCAAATGGCTGGAACAGCCGGAATTTGCTGAGCCGGAACTTCCGCTGTATGGGGATGCTGACAGATGGAATTTCAGGGAAGATGATAGTGATTACTATACTCAGCCAGGTCTTCTATTTAGACTTATGAACCCGGATCAGCAAAAAGCATTGTTTGAAAATACTGCAAGGTCAATGGGTGATATACCGGAGGAGATTAAATTAAGACATATAGGTAATTGCCTGAAGGCTGACCATAACTATGGCAAAGGTATTGCCGATGCGCTTGGCATTTCTTTAAATAAGATAAGATAAATATCTTAAATTAAGAGATCCTGGCTGTTGGAGTGACAACTCATATATCAATGATTAAACCTGAAGTGCGATAACCTTATTTAACCACTCTTAAAAACCTTGCATTGATTGCAACAATTATTGTGCTGAGTGACATGAGCGCAGCGCCAACTGCTGGGCTTAAAAGAATGCCCAAAGAATATAAAACACCGGCTGCCAGTGGTATGGCTATAATATTATAACCGGTTGCCCAGCCAAGATTCTGAAGCATCTTCCTGTATGTTGCTCTTGACAGGCCAAGAATTGAGACAGCATCCAAAGGATTACTCCTTACAAGTATTATATCGGCGGTTTCAATAGCTACATCAGTACCTGCTCCGATTGCTATCCCTACATCTGCCTGTGCAAGCGCAGGTGCATCATTTACCCCATCCCCTGTCATAGCGACTATAAGGCCTTTTGACTGAACTTCTTTTATTTTGGAAGCCTTATCCTGTGGCAGAACTTCAGCAAAATACTCTTCTATACCAATCTTTTCGGCAACCCATCTGGCAACATCTCTATTATCTCCTGTAAGCATCATGGGTTTAATATTCATTTCTTTTAATTTTTTAACAGCCTCTTTTGATTCCTCTCTTATAATATCAGCCAGAGCAATGGCACCTTTTAAAATACCATCTATTAAGACAAATACCACTGTTTTTCCTGCTGGATTTATATCCTTTATTTGTGTACTTTCGAATTTGATATTGTTTTCTCTTAAATATCCGGGACTTACAACTTTAATATTTTTTCCATTTACCTCTGCTTCGGCGCCTTTTCCTGTTATTGCTTTAAAGTCTTTAACTTCATATTTCTTTTCTGTTGATCTGGCAATGGCTTTAGCTATTGGATGCTCGGATTTTGATTCAATTGATGCCGCAAATTCTAACAATTCTTCTTTCTCTATTTCTTTATCAAATATTACAGTATCAGTAACTCCAAATTCACCCTTTGTCAGGGTGCCTGTTTTATCAAAAATAATAGCATTTATATTCCTTGCCCGCTCAAATGCAGCGCGGTTTCTTATTAAAAGTCCATTCTTTGCTGCTATTGCAGTAGAGACTGCAACTACAAGAGGTACGGCAAGGCCCAGCGCATGGGGACATGTTATAACCATTACTGTTACAGCTCGCTCAAGAGCAAATACAAAATCCTTATTTATTATGACAAGCCATACAATAAGTGTGATTACACCTGCAGATATGGCAATAATCGTAAGCCAGAATGATGCCCTGTTTGCAATATCCTGGGTTCTTGACTTGCTTGACTGTGTTTCTTTAACAAGCTGTATCACACCAGATAAAAAAGATTTCTTTCCGGTATTTGTAACTTCTACTGTTACTGAGCCCTCACCGTTGATTGAGCCACCGATAACTTTTACTCCGGAAGCTTTTGACACAGGATTTGATTCTCCTGTTAGCATAGATTCATCTACAGATGTTTGCCCTTCAATAATTATGCCGTCAGCCGGATACTTTTCTCCGGGTTTTACAAGAATTTTATCACCTGTAACCAGCTCTTCTATTGCAACATCCTCAATTTTACCTTCCTGCTTTATTCTGTGAGCATGAGAAGGCATGAGCTTTGCAAGCTCTTCAAGCGCTCTTGATGCGCCTGCAACAGATTTCATCTCAATCCAGTGTCCAAGAAGCATTACATCAATAAGTGTTGCAAGCTCCCAGAAAAATACCATGCCGGAAAGTCCAAAGACAACTGCAGAGCTGTATATATAAGCTACAACAATAGCAAGAGCAATAAGAGTCATCATACCCGGTTGCTTTGCTTTTAATTCATTGTAAATTCCTTTTAGAAAAGGCCAGCCGCCATAGAAAAATACTGCTGAGGAGAGTGCAAATAAAACATAAGAATCTCCAGTAAAGCGCAAGATATTTTCTAACTTTAAAAAGTTCTGGATAATGGGGGATAATAGCAGGATAGGTATAGTTAAAATAGTTGAGACAATAAACCTCTTTTTATAATCTGAAACCATGTGCTTATGGTGATCGGCGTGCATGTCTTTTTCTGAAATTCTTCCTGCATGACTTTTGTGATTCTCCATATAAAAACCTCTACTTAAATTTAAACAACCTCAGCCCATTGATTACAACAAATATTGTAAGGCCGACATCTGCTATTATAGCCAGGGATAAATTGCTGATACCGAGCAAAGCTAAAACCATGAAAATGAATTTAACAATTATGGCAGAAATTATATTGAACTTTATAACATTATTGCTTTTTTTACCCAGTCTTATTGTAAATAGTATATTTAATAAATTGTCATTCATTAAAGCTATGTCAGAATTTTCTATTGCGATATCAGAGCCGACTGCACCCATGGAGATGCCGACAGAAGCTGTGGTCAGTGCCGGAGCATCGTTAACACCATCTCCAAGCATGGCAACATAGCCATACTCTTTCTTGAGATCGTCAATCTCTTCAACTTTATTTTGAGGCAATAGCCCCGCTTTAACTTTTTCTATCCCTAAGTGAGATGCAATGAATTCTGCAGAGGCTTTATTGTCTCCGGTTAAGATCACTGGTGTGATTCCTGAATTTTTAATAGATTCGATTAACTGTTTTGATTCTTTTCTTATTTTGTCTGTTATTGTAATTATACCTGAAACAGAATTATTTTCACTTAACAAAATCACGGTTTTCCCCTGTTTTTCAAATTCATTAACCATTTTTATAATTTCTTCATTCAGTTTAATATTTAACTGCTCTTTAATAAAACTTAAATTTCCAAGAATATCCTTGTGCTCACATACTGTGCAGGTTCCGGTGACGCCTTTGCCGGTAACAGATTTAAAGTCTGAAAAGTCATGGACTTTAATTCCTTCTTCGGCAGCTTTATTTAAAATGCTTTTTGCTATAGGATGCTCTGAAAAGGACTCAAGTCCTGCAGCGCACGCAAGTACATCCTGTCTGCTGTAGCCATTAAAAGTAACAATATCTGCTACTATGGGCTCACCTTTAGTAAGAGTTTTGGTCTTATCAAGGGCAATTGCTTTTATCTTTCCCATATCCTCAAGATACTTTCCCCCTTTTATGAGCACGCCGTTTCTGGTTGCATTTCCGATGGCGGAAAATATCGTAACAGGTGTAGATATTACAAGTGCACACGGACACGATATTATAAGAAGGGTAAGTGCCTGGGTAAACCAGTAATTAAACTGGCCTCTAAAGGCAAATACCGGAATAATTACAAGAAGAATCGCAATGCAAAGGACAGTTGGCGTATAATATTTTGCGAATTTTTCAATAAATTTCTGCGAAGATGTTTTTTTCTCGGCAGCTTTATATGTCAGTTCAATGATCTTTGAAAGTGTAGCATCTCTGGCTTTTTTTGTTACTTCTATTTCAAGATACCCGGTCCCGTTTTGTGTGCCCGAATAAACAGGGCTGTTTAAAAATTTGCTTTTTGGAACAGGTTCCCCTGTTATTGTGGACTCATCGACAATAGAGCTTCCATAAGTTACAATCCCATCCATAGGTATTATATCGCCGGGTTTTATTATGACAGTGTCGCCGATACCAATATTTTCAATTGGAACATTTTCATTTCTGCCTTTCAGTGCTGCTGTCTTTGATGATTTTTCCACCAGTGTTTTTAAGGAATCCTGGCTTCTTTTTATTCCGAATTCTTCCAGGTTTTCACTGATTGAAAACAATATTACAATAATTACTGCTTCCTCAAACTGCCTTAAGTAAAAAGCGCCTGCTATTGCAACAGTCATAAGCAGGTTGATATTTGAAAATTTTAACTTTATTAAGCTCTTTAAGCCGCTGTAAAAAATCTTATAGCCTATGACGCCTGTCATAAGTAAAAATATAGGAAGCTCTATCCAAAAAAACAGGTGTTTATCAAAATAGGAAAGCACGAGAAAGGGAAGAATGACGATCAGAGAAATAATCAGCCAGATAAATTTTTTATTTTTTAATAATTCTTTCATTGGCGCCTTTAAAGTTTACAATATCTGAATTCTTTTTTTATTGTTTTATATTTGCAGGATTATTGCAAGAATTTATATTAATTTAAACCCCTGGCACATGACTATGTGTGCAGCGACAGGCTTGCGGGGCTTAGATGTGCAGGAGCCATGTGCGCAGAGAGTTTAGATGTGCAGTTTGTCGTGTGTACAGTGCCATACGCGCAGAGGCCATGTGTGCAGGATTCGGAAATGTTTAATTAAATTGGTATTGAACAGGTATTGAATGTGTATTAATTAAATGGATACTGAATGGCTATTGCATGGGTATTAATTAAATGGATATTTAATGGATACTGAATGGATAATTTTTAAGATAAAAGCATCTCGTTGTCTGCAAGTTCTTCACCGCTTACATCACCAAATCGTATTAACAGATCTTCAACTGTTAACTTACGTTTTTCATCATCCTGAATATCCAGAATGATCTGTCCTTCATGCATCATGAGTAGTCTGTTGCCATATTTTATAGCATCACGCATATTATGTGTTACCATTAGTGTAGTAAGATTATTTTCTTTAATAATTTTATCACTTAGCCTGAGCACATTTTGTGCTGTTTTTGGATCAAGAGCAGCTGTGTGTTCATCCAGCAGCAGAAGTTTTGGTTTTTTTAATGTAGCCATTAAAAGCGTCAGGGCCTGCCTCTGGCCGCCCGAAAGCAGCCCTACTTTAGTGCCCAGGCGGTTTTCAAGGCCTAAGCTTAAAATTCTGAGCTGCTCTTTGTACAGCTCACGCTCTTTATTGCTTATTCCCCATGAGAGGCCGCGACGCTGGCCCCGTCTTAAAGCCAATGCCAGGTTTTCTTCAATCCCCATATTGGCAGCCGTGCCCATTATCGGGTCCTGAAACACCCTGCCCAGCACCACAGAACGTTTATATTCAGCAAGGTTCGTTATATCCATACCGTCAATTATAACAGAGCCTGCGTTTACCGGATAAACGCCTGCTATGCAATTTAACAAAGTTGATTTGCCGGAACCATTACCGCCAATTAAAGTGACAAAATCGCCTTTTTGGAGTTTAAAGGTTATATTATATATAGCAATTTTTTCATTGACAGTTCTCGGATTGAATATTTTTGTAACTTTTTTTACATCAAGCACTTATTCACCCTTCTTTAAGGATTTTTTCAGGGTAATAAAATAAGAACGAAATACCGGCAATGAAAGAGCGATGGCCACTGTTATTGCAGTAAAAAGTTTCAAATCATTGGCCGGCATACCAAGTTTTAAGACAAGGGCAATAATAACCCTGTATGTAATGGCTCCCAGCATAAGTGAAATCAGCCTGCTGTAAAAATTTCTTTTACCAAAAAGCACCTCACCAATAATAACTGATGCAAGGCCTATTACTATTGCGCCAATACCCATCTGTATATCAGCAAAGCTTTGGCTTTGTGCAATAAGGGCGCCCCCTATTGATACCAGTCCATTGCTTATCATCAAGCCCAGTATAATAGTGTTATTTGTATTTATGCCCTGGGCGCGAGCCATCTGCGGATTATCGCCAGTCGCTCTTATGGCGCAGCCTATTTCCGTTCCAAAAAACCAGTATAAAATACCTGTTAAGCTCAAAACAAATGTCAGCCCTATTACAATAACAGACATTGTATGGTCCAGTCCAAGATTTTCAAAAAAAGTATATACTGTGTTTACGCGCAGAAGGGAGATGTTTGCCCTGCCCATTATCCGCAGATTAATTGAATAAAGACCTATTAAAGTCAAGATCCCTGCCAGCAGTGATGGTATCTTAAGCTTTGTGTGAAGCAGTCCCGTTATAAGCCCCGCGACAAGGCCGCCTAAAAATGCAAGCCCTATTGCCAGGTATGGATTTATTCCCCTTGTAATAGCAACAGCTGCAATAGCAGCACCTGTAACTATACTGCCCTCGACAGTCAGGTCAGCAATAGATAAAATACGATATGTAAGATACACGCCTATTGTAACAATTGCCCACAGCAATCCAAGCGACAATGCACCCGATAATATCTGTAACATATACTTTTAACCTTTTTAAATATTCAATGCGGGTAAAAGTTTGGCAAATCAAATATTAATATTATTTCACAGCTCAAACACAGCACAAAATTACTGCTTAAAAAATTACTGCTCGATAATATACTCTTTAAGGTCTTCAGGTATCTTAAGGCCAATCTCTTTAGCAACAGTCCCATTGATAGCAAAATCAAAACCATCTGCTGATTCGATTGGCATGGTAGCTGTTTTGGCTTCGCCCCTTAATATTTTTAATGCCATCAGCCCGGTCTTATAACCCAGGTCATAATAATTGATACCCAGTGTAGCTAATCCGCCATTTTTAACCATTCCGGATTCACCGCAGATAACAGGTGTTTTGGATTGCAAGGCGACACCGTGAATAACAGGAATTGAAGAAGCCAGCACATTATCAGTTGGAAGATAAAGCGCATCGCACTTCTGCACTATTGTCTGGGTTGCCTGCTGCACATCATTTGAATTAGTTATAGTAACTTCCGTATAAGTAAGGCCAAGCGCTTCTATTGCTTCCTTTGCGATTTTCGCCTGCACAATGGAGTTATCTTCACTTGAAGTATATATTACACCTACAGTTTTAGCGTCCGGCACAAGTTTAACCAGCAGGTCTATCTGTTCCTTTATTGGATTCATATCTGTTGTGCCGCTTACATTCCCGCCGGGTACTTCATTGGAATCCACGAGTTTAGCTGCCACATAATCCGTGATTGCTGTCCCCAGTATAGGGATATCTTTTGTCTTGCCGGCTATTGCCTGCGCTGCAGGAGTAGCAATTGCAAGCACGAGATCCACCTTATTGCTCACAAAGCGGTCGCTGATGGTGGAAAGATTGCTTTGATCAGCCTGGGCATTTTGCGCATCAATTGTTAAGTTTTTACCATCAACAAAACCATTGTCTGCAAGCGCCTTGACAAAACCTTCTCTTGCTGAATCGAGCGCCACATGTTCAACATATTGTATTATGCCTATGGTAGGGCTTTTTGCAGAAGTATTACTGCTGCATCCAATTAACCCCAGCAATATGGTTGTTATTATTACTGTCAACAATATCGCTTTCTTCATTTCTTTTCCCCTTATTATTGTTTGATATTACAAATTGTTTTTTTTATATTATAGTCAAAAATTTTTTTTAGTGAATAATTAATATTAAATCCTGCGTCACAAAATCCTGCATTGTTTACACAGTTTAGCCATTCTCATTTAATTAATTATCGTAATCCTGCCCAAAGAATCATTATTTCTGGAGGTTTTAGAAAAATTATCCTGTGGTCTTATTTTTATTTTCATAACATATCGTCAATTTTTACAATCTCATAGCCCTTAGCTCTCAGCCCTGTAATAATTTCCGGCAGAGCATCTACCGTATTGTAACCTCCAATATGCATCAGGATAATGCCGCCATCAGAAGCATTGTCCAGCACCCGCTTTATAATATAGCTTTTTGTTATTTTAATTCCATTTAACTCTTCCGCCCAATCATGACTATCCACAGACCACATTACAGTGTAAGAATAACCTTCTGCCTTTAAAATCATCAGTATCCTGTCATCATACTCTCCATAAGGTGGTCTGAAAAGCATGGGCAGGTAACCTGTTTTTTGCAGGATCATATCTGTTGCTCCGCGTATTTCATTTACAACTTCATCATCTGTCATTTCAGTCATATGGCCATGATTTAATGAATGATTTTCAAGGTCGTGCCCCCTTGTGACAATTTCCCTTGCAAGCTCGGCATGATCACTTACCCACATACCTCTTGTAAAAAATGTCGATTTGACATCATATTCATCAAGAATGTCAAGCAGGGCTTCTGTATTTTCAAATTCCCACCCTGAATCAAAAGTCAGTGCAATTTTATTTAAGCCGCGGCTTGCGCCGGACCATATCACTGTCGAAATATCTTCAGACGTTTCTATATATTTTTCGTTTGAGCCGGCAGTGACAGTCGCTGCTGACTCTGCGCTTTCTGTTTCACTGCTCAGGCTGGCAGTTTCTTTCATTGCGCTTTCAGCCGTATTTGATGATATGGTCTCAGGGCTTAAAACAACTCCGCATGAATTGCAGACTGCGGCAATCCCAAAAATAATAGCCAGCATTAAAACAGGAATTAAAATAAAAATTTTTTTTATTTTTCTCATCTTGAAGTGCAGATATAGGGACTTGATATCATATCCTTGGCGGGAGGCGGCAGCAGCCTGACTTTTTAATAAAAAAATGGTTCGTGCTTACCATGGTGGAGGCGGCGGGAATTGAACCCGCGTCCGAAAATATTGCCACAAGGACTTCTACAAGCTTAGTCCATATTCAGTTTTCGCTTTTTACAACCATATGGACAGGGTTGTAAAAAACTATGCTGTTTAGGTTTCCCTTACTGCAGTTACAGCCGGGCTGCAATAAAGTATCCTGCTATCGGCGCCTGTCAAAAAGTGCAGGAAACTTTTTGCAGACGTAGCAGCTTAGTTTATTAGGCTGCTAAAGCTAACTCTGAATCATTAGCATTTATGTTTAGCCCAGTTTTTACAAGTTCTGGAACTTGACTTGCCATCCAAGCTCAACCTATTCCCGTCGAAACCTGTCGCCCCCTAAAAAGGTTCGCAGCTTTCTTCAAAGGCGATTATATTATACTATTAATTTAAAAAAAGAAAATATGCGTGTACTTTTTTAAATGACGCAACAGGCATGCTTTAGTGTACATTTTTAAAGGCATCGCGCAGGCGCAGGCATCTCCGTTTATATTTTATCCCGAAATATCAGATGCTTACGTTTATCGTTTATATTTTTAGATTTTGTTTTCACCTTCTGTACTGTTTATTCTTGTTTTTTAAAGCCCGCCTGATTTCAAGCTCTGATTCCTTTTTTTCTATATCCTGCCTTTTATCACTTTTTAGCTTGCCTTTAGCAGTTGCCAATTCTATTTTTACCAGTCCTCTTTCAATATATACAGAAATCGGCACTAGGGTGATACTTTTATCTTTAAGTTTTGAAATAATCCTGTTTATTTCTCTTCTGTGAAGAAGGAGCTTTCTTACCCTGGTGGGATTTATGTCTTCTGTCCTGCTGTTTACATATGGAGAGATATGCATATTAAATACTAAAACTTCTCCATTTTTTATTCTTGCAAAACTGTCCTTGAGGTTTACCTTGTGTTCACGTATTGATTTTACTTCACATCCGGCAAGTGCTATTCCGGCTTCATATTTATCAAAAATAAAAAAATCTTTGAAGGCTTTTTTATTCTGGGAGACCAGTACTTTTTCCTGTTTTTTTTTACTTTCTGCCATCTGCTTTTCCTGCTTACCTGCTTTTCCTGCTTACCTGCTTTTTCAGCTCTTCGACCGCTCTGTTCAATTGTAAATCATCCGTGTCTTCAGGGCTTGCAACTACTTTTATATCGGGCTCTATTCCTGTGCCGTCTATTGTCGCACCCGAAGGCAGGTAGTACTTTGCAGTTGTAAACTTTATGCCTGAACCGTCCGGAAGCTCGTTTAATACCTGTACGGTGCCCTTACCAAAGCTTTTTTCTCCAATAAGAATCGCTCTTCCGAGGTCCCTGAACGCACCGGCTGCAAGCTCTGCCGCGCTTGCAGAATAGCTGTTTATAAGCACTGCCATGGGTAAAGAAGTATATATGCCGCTTTTAGCCTTAAATTCCTCAAAGCTGTCTTTATTATTTGATCTGCCCCTCACAGTGACAATAGTGCCGCCATCAAGAAAAATATCACAAAGTCCCACTGCGTCGTCCAGTGTGCCACCAAGATTATTCCTCAGGTCAAGTATTATGCCGCTGGTATCGTCATTTATGACATCTTTTAATTTTTCCTCAAGCTTTGCTGAACCGTTATTCTGAAAATCTATATACTGTATATAAAGGATATTGTCTTTAAGAGTTTTAACAAAAAAATTAGGCACATAAAACCGCTGCCTTTTTATGGTGTAATCAATATTTTTATTTTCTGAAGGCCTGAAAACCGTTATTATGACCTCTGTGCCCTCCTTGCCTTTTATCATTGCGACAACCTGGTCAAGAGCTATATCCTTTGTGGATGTCCCGTTAACGGCAGTAATAATATCCTTTTCCTTAAGACCTTTTTCAGATGCAGGAGTGTTTTCTATTACATTCACAATAACTACCTGTCCGTTTTCATCTGCAGTGACAACAACGCCTATGCCGCTCATCGTCCCGCTGTATGAATCCATTATTTTCGAATAGTCCTCAGGTGAAAAATAATCAGCATATTTATCATCTAGACTTCCAAGCATGCCTTCTATTGCTGCAGATACGAGTTCCTGCAGAGTTTTTTTATTTATTGCACTTGCAAGCACATGATCTATTGTTTCAGAAATGGATCTGATTGCTGTATTTCTGCTTTCCCGGGCGGCTGCGTCTGCCTGATTTGTATTATTGCTGCTGCTTGAAAGGGTGTTTTTTCCAGTTAATTCTGAAAAAATACTTCCTGCGCGCGTAAAATTAAAGCCCAGGATAAAACCACCGGCAAAAATAATCACTGCCATTAAAACTGCTGCTGCAGTTATTGCAATTTTTTTTATCATTATTTATTCATCCCTGCAAAACATTTTATTCCGGCAATTAAAAACCGGAAATAAAATTCCTGTAAATTCTATTACTTTAATTGAAAAAAATCTATTATTGAAGGAATCCGAGAGGATTTTGCGCAACTCCATTTATCCTGACTTCAAAATGAAGGTGAGGTCCTGTTGCCCATCCGGTTGCTCCAACAAGCCCGACAACCTGTCCTCTTTCAACTCTTTGACCCACAGAAACCAGTATTCTTGAAAGATGTGCATACCAGGTTGCAAATCCGCCACCATGGTAGATCACTACAGAATAACCATACCCCCCATCATACCCTGCCTGTATGACATCCCCGCCATCGGCAGCCTTGACAAGGGTGCCGCTTGGAGCCACCAGGTCTACCCCTGAATGGAACCTGCGATATCCAAAAATCGGATGGACCCTGTATCCAAAGCCGGACTTTAAATAACCTGCAACCGGCCAGAGAAATTTTTCACCCGGCGCATTACCATATTTATAGCTCTCAAGTATTCTTGTGATTTCTGCTTCTTTTATCTCAAACTCTTTTTCCAGTGCAAGGAGTGCATTTTTATTGGCTCTTGTCCTGGCAAGAATACTTGATTTTTCATCATAAATATTTTCGATTTCACGCTGCTTCTTTTCAGCATCCGAAACAAGTTTTTCTATTTCAGCCTTTTTTTGTTTCTGCATGTCTCTGAGGTCAAGGATTATCTTCTTGATATTGAGGTTTGCAGCACGCTTGTCTTTTATTTCCTTAAGGATCTCTGCGTCCTGTGAGGCAAGCAGGTTCATCAGCTTTATCCTTGATACAAATTCTATAAAGTCATCTGCTTTTAGCAATATTTCGAGAATATTTGTAGAGCCATTTTTATATATTGAAGCAACCCGGGTATTTAAAACAGCAAATTTCTGATCCAGTTCCCCTTCTATCTTTTTTAGTTCCTGCTCCTGAAGGACCATTTTAATTGTTGACTGATCGATTGCACTTTTGGCTTTTGACATCCTGTCATTTAAGTCATCAAGCTGTGAAAGCGAGGCAAGAAGCTCAGTCTCAACAGCCTTGACTTCCTTCAGCTCTGACGCTTCCTGTTTTTTAGCTTCCTCAATTTTTTGTTTTGTCTCCTGTCGCTCCTTTTTGACATTCTCGAGCTCTTCCTCCAGCGACTGCCCATACAGATGCTTCTCCAGGCCGATAAGATTAGAGCCTGTAAAAACAGCAGGAATAAGAAGGATTATAAAGAAAAAAATAATCGTTTTTTTCAGATCGCAGCAGAAAAGTTTTTTAAAAAAGTTTTTAAAAAGACACATATATTTAGAACCCGGATAAATTTTTTAATTATAATCTGTAACCAGAGAACCAGAGCCTGCAGATTTTCATTCAGGAGAAGAATCCGGCTTACCTGGTTAAACTCGAATATACCTTTTTAAGGCAAAGCTGCTGCTGAGCAGACCTACCAGCCCCCCAAGGACCACCAGGCCTGCATAAATATATAAAATTACATTGTTTACACCTAATATTGCCAGCTCTTTTACATGCATTGTATCAACTATCGCTTTTTCTCCCCTTATTAAAAGATAATTGGACATAAAGTACAGCAGCACAACAGAAATAAGGCTTCCGGCAAAACCTTCAAAAAATCCTTCAAATAAAAAAGGTATTCTGACAAACCAGTTTGTAGCGCCAACAAGTTTCATGACCTCTATCTCTTTTCTCCTGGCATGTATGGAGAGTCTGATTGTGTTGAATACAAGCACAATGGCTGCAAGCAGCAGCATTATTATTATCAGGAAAGCAATGGAGCCGGCAATGGCAGTTATTGAAAATAATTTTTGCACATAATTCTGACCGTATATGACTTCATCAACACCTTCAATATAATTGCCGTCCTTGTCCACAAAACGCAGTGCTATTTGTTCAACTTTTTCCGGGCTCGTTAACTTGATCTCAAAAGATGCAGGAAGAGGATTGCCCTGTATTTCTTTCAGTATTTCACTTCCTTCATTATCTTTCTTGAATTTTTCAAGAGCCTGGTCCTTGGAAACAAAAGTTACCTCGTCAACCTCATCCCAATTTTTTATTTCATTCTCAAGGTAGACTTTCAGTTCATCTGTAATATTATCTTTCAGGTATACAGCGACTTCGACCTGGCTTTTTATTGAAGTGAGCACACCCTGTACGTCATAAACAATGATAAGGAAGAATCCTACAATGAAAAGTGTTATTGCTACAGTTGAGATAGCAGTAAAAAACATCAGGAAATTACGTCTCATCCCGATAAATGTTTCTCCAAAAAAATATCTTGGCCTGAAAATCAAATACCGTACACCCCTCTCTTCTGATCCCTGATTATTTCACCTTCCTCAAGCTCTATGACTCTTCTGCGCATGGAATTTACAATATTTTTATCATGCGTCGCCATTGCAACAGTTGTACCGATAAGGTTTATCCTTGAAAGGAGCTTCATTATTCCCTCGGAAGTAACGGGGTCCAGGTTGCCTGTCGGTTCATCTGCCAGAAGGATGGGCGGCCTGTTTACAAATGCTCTTGCAATCGAAACCCTTTGCTGCTCCCCTGCAGAAAGCTGGTGAGGATATGATTGCAGCTTGTGCTCAAGACCAACAAGCTTTAAGACCTGCGGTACCTGCAGCTTTATTACATAAGAGGGTTTTCCAATTACTTCAAGTGCGAATGCGACATTTTCAAAAACAGTTTTATTGGGCAAAAGCTTGAAATCCTGAAAAACTGAGCCTATGTTCCTTCGAAGTTGCGGAATTCGGGACTGCTTTAAATTACAGATATTTCTGCCTGCTACAAATATTGCTCCCGCTGAAACTGCTATCTCCCGTATAAGCAGTTTTATCATTGTTGATTTGCCTGAACCACTGGGGCCTACCAGGAAAACAAACTCGCCTTTTTTAATCGTAAGGCTTATATTCTTAAGGGCTGCAGTTTTATCTTCATATATCTTTGTTACGTTTCTGTATTCAATCATGTTCATTTTAATTTATGAGTTTAACCTTTGAGTAAATTTTTTTCAAGGTAACCTTTTATAAAAATATCTATATCGCCATCAAGCACCGACTGGACATCCCCGACCTCTATATCCGTTCGATGGTCTTTTATAAGCTGATACGGTTGCAGGACATAGCTTCTTATCTGACTCCCCCAGCCTATATCTTTTTTTTCTCCCCTTACTTTTACAAGCTCTTCTTCTTTTTTCTTGAGTTCAAGCTCGTAAAGCCGGGATTTTAATATCTGCATCGCTGTCTGCCTGTTGAGAATCTGCGAGCGCTCATCCTGGCATGAAACTATAATATTGGTGGGTATATGGGTTATTCTAACAGCAGAGTCAGTAACATTGACATGCTGTCCCCCGGCACTTGACGACCTGAATGTATCTATCCTCAGGTCTTCTTTATTTATTTCTATATCTATCTCTTCTTCGAAAAGAGGTATGACATCGACAGATGCAAAAGAAGTGTGCCTGCGCTTTGCGGAATCAAAAGGCGATATCCTTACCAGCCTGTGTATCCCTTTCTCACTTTTTAAAAGACCGTAAGCATGCCTGCCCCTGACAGTAAAAGTGACACTCTTAATACCGGCCTCCTCGCCAGGCAGATAGTCAATTACCCTGTACTTGAAGTGTTTTTCATCCAGCCATTTCCTGTACATACGGAGAAGCATTTCAGCCCAATCATGAGACTCTGTTCCGCCAGCGCCCGGATGGATGGTTACAATAGCAGGATACGAATCATATTTTTCAGACAGTATTACATCTTCTTCAAAAGAATCGAGCTCTGAAATTATCTGTTTTAAGCTCGAATGCAGTTCTTTTTCAATAGACTCATCTTCATCATTTTCCAGAAGCTCTATTGCAGCCTTTACATTTTCAATACCTGATTGCAGAGCGTTAAACCTCTGTATATCCTGCCTGATTTCATCCATCCGCTTAGTTACTTTGGAGGCCTGACCTTTTTCATTCCAGAACCCTTCTGTTAAGACCTGTTTTTCAAGTTTGGCTAATTCCGCATTTTTATTGTCCTGGTCAAAGACAACCTCTTAAAAAATCAAATTTCTCAATAATTTTTTCAAGATTTTCTTTATATTCATCTAATATCATCAGGACCTCCTGGCTTATTTATTTACTGTTATAAGTATTGCTGTTTTTCAGCTGTTTAATCAAATTATTACTTCTATTTTCCGCAGCATTTTTTATATTTTTTACCGCTTCCGCAGGGACATGGGTCATTCCTGCCTATTTTTTCCACTTTTACCGGTTCCGGCTTTGAAGCTTTTGAGGGGTCGCTTTCCGCGCTTGATATCACGTCTGAAGGACCTCTGGTCTTAACATCCTTAACTGCCATTTCTTTCTCCCGGTCGCTTTCCGGCCCTTTTACCACGACCTTTGCATTAAACAATAATTTAACTATATCAAGTCTTATTTCATCTACCAGGCTCTTAAAAAGATTATATGCCTCATGCTTGTATTCAACAACAGGATCCCTTTGTCCATAAGCGCGCAGTCCTATGCCTTCTTTTAGATAATCCATCTCAAGAAGATGTTCCCTCCATCTGTTGTCATATACATTCAGCATGACCAGTTTTTCAAGTTTCCTGAGTATTTCAGCGGATAGTTCATGTTCCCTGTTTTCATAAGCCAGAAGAGCTTGTTCCTGAAGCATGTCTTTTAGGTCCTGACACCTGAGCCTTTCTGACTGCAGTTTCTCTTTTACTTCATTTGCATTGAGCAGGTTTTTTGCAAAAACGCTTTCCAGAAACTTGCCCAGCTCTCCAAGGTCCCAGTCTGCAGAATAATCAGTTGGGCTCACAAACAAATCCACAATGCCGCTGACAGTGCTTTTTATTGCATCTACAGCATCTTCTTTAAGGTCATTCTGCTCCAGTATGAAGGCCCGCTTCTTGTAGATGACTTCCCTTTGTTTATTCATAACATCATCATATTCAAGAACATGCTTCCTCACTTCAAAATTGCGTGATTCCACCTGTCTTTGCGCATTCTCTATTGATTTATTTATTATGGGGTGCTGTATGGGAATATCTTCAGGAAAATTAAATCTATCCATTACCCAGCCAATCCTGTCTGAACCAAAAAGTCTTAAAAGGTCATCTCCAAGACTGAGATAAAACTGGCTTGAACCCGGATCGCCCTGCCTGCCGCTTCTGCCGCGGAGCTGATTGTCTATCCTTCTTGATTCATGCCTTTCAGTGCCAAGAACATGCAGACCGCCAAGATCCACCACACCTTCACCCAGGACAATGTCTGTTCCTCTTCCTGCCATATTTGTAGCAATCGTGACTGCATTTTTCTGGCCGGCAAGCGCAATTATTTCTGCTTCTTTTTCATGGTATTTTGCATTAAGAACCTGGTGCGGAATACCACGCCTCTTGAGCATTGCGCTTAATCTCTCAGATTTTTCTATTGAAATAGTGCCCACAAGCACTGGCTGGCCATTTTCATATCTTCCTGCAATGTCTTCGACCACGGCATCAAATTTTGCTTCTTCGGACTTATATATAAGGTCCGGCATATCTGTCCTTATCATAACCTTATTTGTGGGGATGACAACTGTCTCAAGCTTGTATATGTGCCTGAATTCTTCTGCCTCAGTGAGGGCGGTACCCGTCATCCCTGAAAGCTTTGAATATAGCCTGAAGTAATTCTGGATGGTTATTGTTGCAAGCGTCTGGTTCTCTTCCTTTATCTTAACATGCTCTTTTGCTTCTATTGCCTGGTGGAGCCCCTCGCTGTATCTCCTTCCAAACATCAACCTGCCGGTAAATTCGTCGACTATGAGGACTTCACCGTCTTTAATCATATAATCTACATCTTTTTTGAAAAGATTATATGCTTTAAGCGACTGATTAAGGCAGTGTATGTAAAGATAATTTCTGGGGTCGTAAAGATTTTCAACACCTATCATTTTTTCAACCCTGGCAACGCCTTCTTCAGTCACAGCAGCAGTTTTTGCTTTTTCATCAATTTCATAATCCACATCTTTTTCAAGTCGTGGCACAATCGATGAAAATTTTTTATAAAGCTCAGTTGTTTCATATGCTATTCCGGAAATAATAAGGGGAGTCCTTGCTTCATCTATAAGGATGCTGTCGACTTCGTCAACGATTGCAAAGTGATGGCCGGTCTGGACCCTGTCCTGCTGTCTTATAACCATATTGTCCCGCAGGTAGTCAAAACCAAATTCATTATTAGTGCCGTAAACAACATCACAATTATAAGCTATTATTTTTTCAGCCGTATTCATGCCGTGCTGCAGCAATCCCACTTTGACCCCGAGAAGATTATACACCGGGCCCATCCACTGACTGTCCCTTTTTGCAAGATAATCATTTACTGTAACGACATGAGACGGTTTTTGAGAAAATGAATTAAGGTAAATTGGCAGTGTTGCTACAAGTGTCTTGCCTTCGCCTGTTTTCATTTCAGCGATCTTGCCTTCATGCAATACGACGCCACCCATTATCTGCACATCAAAGTGCCTCATATTAATAGTCCTTTTTGCAGCTTCCCTGCAGACAGCAAATGCTTCCGGAAGCATGCTTTCTAGGCTCTCCCCATTGTCAAATCTTTGCCTTAATTCAAAAGTCTTTGAGGCAAGCTCAGAATTTGTCAGGGGGGAGATCTTTGTTTCGAGATTATTTACTTCCCTGACAATATCTTCATATTTTTTCTGCTGTTTTCCAGCACCGATTTTTAAAACACTTCCAAGTATATTTGCCATATAAATAACACCTCTGATTAGAAACTCGGCTCAATCAGACCGTAATTTTTATCCTTTCTTTTATAAATTACTGCAGTGTTGCCGGTTTCAGAATTTATGAAAACAAAAAAATCGTGGCCCAACAGTTCCATTTGCATAACTGCTTCTTCCGGCGTTGTTGGTTTTATAGTGAAAGTTTTTACTTTCACTATCTGATTCTTTATCCCTGTTTCTATTTCCTGCAAACTTGCAGCTTTAGCAACATTATCTTTCCTTCCCCTCTGGATGAGCTTCGCCCTGTATTTTTTTATCTGTCCTTCCAGCTTGTTTGCAACTTTGTCAATAGCTTCAAACATATCTGAGCCAGAATCTTTTGACCTGATGATCTCTCCGGGTGTAAACACTGTTACTTCAACAATGCTGTTTTTTGCAATTTTCGGATTCTTCTCTCTTGACAGTTCGACTTCCACCTTGATTACTTTGTCAAAATACTTAGTGACCCTGTCCCTTATTTTCTTTTCTGCCCTTTTTTTCAGTTCTTCATTCAGCTCTATGTTCCTGCTTTTGACAACAAAATCCATGTCTGCCTCCTTTTATCAATTTTTACTGTTTGGTATGCTTACTTTTCTGTTCATCAAATAAAATATATATAAAAAACATGTCAGTCGCTTTTTAAAAACCGAATAATCTACAAGAGCTTTATATTTATTGCCTGAAAACCCCGCTCGCCCTTAATAACCTCAAATTCCACTTTCTGGTTTTTGGATAGTGTCTTAAACCCGGCGCTTATAATGTCCTTATAGTGGACAAATAATTCATTGCCGTCATCTGATGTAATAAACCCAAACCCCTTTTCAGGGCTGAACCATTTCACTTTGCCATTTATTTTTTCAGTTTTCACAACATCACCCTCTATGCTCCTCTTGCAAGCGTCAGCAGATAAATTCTTTGCGCTCCCGCATTTTTAAGTGTACTGCTAATCTGGTTCAAAGTCGAACCTGTAGTGAATACATCGTCAATAACAAGCACGTTTTTATCCACAACTTTAAGGCAGTCCTTCACCTTGAAGGCGCCTGCCTGATTCATCATCCTTTGCTCCCTGTCCAGCAATTGCTGCCGCTGTGTCTTTTTTATTTTCAATATATTGTCAGCAAATGGGATCCTGATTTTTTCAGCAAAAACCTGAGCAAGCTGCTGCATGTGATTCAGAGCAGCATTTCCGGTGCTCTGCATCTCTGCCATTAAATGATCCGGCACAGTATCTATATGGTCAATTTTTTCAATGCCATAATAAAATTTATATGCCCTCTCTAAAAAACCTGCGAGTACTTCCTTAAGATAATAGTACTTTTTATATTTATAAACACTTATAAGCTCTGCCAGTTTTCCTTTATATAATGAAAAACTCCTTGCCATGTAAAAATTATATCCTTCATTTTTACATAAGCTACAAATATTATCCGATGTGATATTTTTGTCAAATTTTTCTTTAAAACCGCTGGCGTCCATTAAGTTTTCTGATGGACCATAGCCAAATGGTTTCCCGCATCTGGAGCAGATATCGCTTCCAAAAAAATTTATTTCTGAATTGCAGATATCGCATAATGGTGATTCGCTCAAACGCCCGCACAGCACACAGACTGGAGGTAATATGATATCTTTTAAAAATCCGGAAATATTAAAATTGAAAAAAGTATGCATAAAAAATAAGCTGCCTGTCATTTTATTACTTCATTTGACATTATCTTTACGCTCGGATGTATTATTATGCCGTCACCTATGACGCTCTTTGAGCCTATTACAGCTTTTTCCAGGACAGAAGCTTTGTCTTTTATTTTTGTATCATAACCTATTATTGCACCTATAAGGGACGCATCTTTTCCTATGTAGCCGCTTCCCCATTTTATACCTCTGTATAGAACTGCTCTTTCATCTACTATTGTATTATCTCCAAGTATAATGGGGCCAAATAATTTAGCGCCTTTCTTAATTGTGCAGTTATCGCCAATACACACTGGAGGGATGATAACCACATCTTCCTGTATTCTGCAACCTTTTCCTATCCATACCCCATCCCTTATCTGGTTGCCGGGAATATTAAGCTTCACTCTTCTTTCAAGTGCATCAAAATTACCCTTCTGGTATTCTTCCAGATTACCCACATCATTCCAGTAATGTTTGTGCTTGAAACCATAATATGTAATTCCCTTTTCAAGCAGGTCAGGAAATACATTTTTACCAAAATCATAAAATGATTTCCCGGGTATATAATTAAATATCTCATTATTGAAAACATATATTCCGCTGTTTGCAAGATTTGATTTCTCCTCGCCCGCAAGCGGCTTTTCCTGGAAACCTGTTATTTTCTTATCATTATCTACAAGAACCACCCCAAATTGTGATGGTTCATCCACTTCGGTCAGGACAAGTGTGGCAATGCCGCCTTTCTTTTTGTGAAACTGAAAAACCTCTGTCAAGTCAATATCTGTTAATGCGTCGCCGCTCACCACAAGAAAATCTTTGCCTCCAAAAAAGCCCTCCACATTTTTAACACCTCCGGCAGTCCCGAGCAATGTTTCCTCAAATGAATAAGATATGTGGAGTCCGAATCTGGAACCATCCCTGAAATGATCCCTTATTGCATCCGGGAACCAGTGAAGGTTGCAAACCACATCGGTGAAACCATGTTTTACCAGAAGCTCTATTATATGTTCCATGACAGGTTTATTGACTATCGGAGCCATTGGTTTTGAAATCAGGTCCGTAAGGGGCCTGAGCCTTGTTCCAAGGCCGGCTGCCATTACCATTGCTTTATTCTCACTCATAACAGCATCCCTTCTTTACGGTTAATTAAATAATTTCCTGATATTTTCAATGAAAGGCTTGTATATCACGCCTTTCTCAGTAATTACTGCAGTAATATTTTCACCGGGAGTAATATCAAAGGAAGGGTTTTTTACTTTCATATAGTCCGGTATTATAGTCCTGCCCATCACTTCTCTGACTTCTTTTTCATCACGATTCTCTATGGGTATATTGCTGCCGGATTTTGTCTTAAGGTCAATTGTCGAAACAGGCGCAGCCACATAGAAAGGTATATTGTACCGTCCCGCTATTATTGACACTGTAAGGGTGCCTATTTTATTTGCAGTGTCGCCATTTGCAGCTATCCTGTCAGCGCCTACCACAACTATATCCACTTCACCCTTTGACATGAAATATCCGGCCATATTATCACATATTACATAAAATGGTATTTTCTCCTCATGAAGCTCCCATGCTGTGAGCCTTGCGCCCTGTAAAAATGGTCTGGTCTCATCGACAAGAACATAATCGACCTTTCCTGCCTTATATAAGCTCCTTATAACCCCCAGTGCTGTGCCATAGCCTGCTGTTGCAAGCGCCCCTGCATTGCAGTGTGTGAGGATCCTGAGCTTCTTTTTTGAAGCCTCAAATATTGAAAGGCTGTTTTCCCCCAGTTTGCAGTTTATTTCGACATCTTCCTTTTCAATTTTCACTGCTTCATCAACTATTTTTGCCGTAAGGCTGCTTATGCTGCGGCTGCTTTCATTTTTATTGCTGTTTATTATTTTTTTCATCCTGTCAATTGCCCAGAAGAGGTTGACTGCCGTTGGTCTTGCTGACGCAATAATATCCATTGCATTAATAAGATGGGATATAAATGCTTTATAATCATCGCCTCTAAATTTCAATGCAGCAAGAGCAACTCCATACGCTGCTGTCACCCCTATTGCAGGCGCTCCCCTGACTGTCATATTTTTTATTGCTGCTGCCGCATCTTCAAAGGTTAGGCAATTTACATATTGCTGTTTGAAAGGGAGCTTTCTCTGGTCTATCAGTTTCAGCTTATTGCCCTGCCATATCATTGTTTTAACTTTATCCTTCATATCTGTTGCCATGATTTTTAAGTTCCGAGCTCCCATGCATTAAGATAATCTTCCTGTTCTTTTGTAAGGGTATCTATTGTGATGCCCATGCTTGCAAGTTTTAAAGCCGCTATGTTTTTATCAATCTCTGCAGGCACAGCATAGACCTTTTTTTCAAGCAGGCTGCTTTTCTCAAAAATGTATTTCACTGACAGAGCCTGATTTGCAAAACTCATATCCATTACGCTGGCAGGATGCCCCTCTGCGGCGCCAAGGTTTACAAGCCTGCCTTCTGCAAGTATATTTATTTTCCTTCCATCCTTCATCTGGTATTGCTCGACAAATGGCCTGACTTTTTTTACACCGGTGCTGTTCTTTTTCAGATAATTCAAATCTATTTCAGCATCAAAGTGCCCGGAATTTGCCACAATTGCATTATCCCTGCATTTTGAAAGAATGTTTTCGCCTATTACTTTTAAATTGCCCGTAACTGAAAGAAAAATCTCTCCGACCTGGGCTGCCTGGCTGGAATGCATGACTTCAAAACCATCCATTTTGGCTTCTATGGCTTTTAAGGGGTCTATTTCAAGCACTATTACATGAGCGCCCATGCCTCTGGCTCTCATCGCGACTCCTTTTCCGCACCAGCCATAACCGAGGACCACAAATTTTTTTCCCGCGAGCAGAACATTTGTGGCTCTGAGAATCCCGTCGATTGTACTTTGCCCGGTGCCATACCTGTTGTCAAAAAAATGCTTTGTCTTTGCCTCGTTTACAGCTATTATCGGATACTCGAGCACACCGTTTTTTTCCATGGATTTAAGCCTTATTACGCCGGTGGTTGTTTCTTCTGTGCCGCCGAGTATATCCGGAATAAGTTCCCTTCTCTTAGAGTGAACACTTGATATAAGGTCCGCGCCATCATCCATGGAGACCTGCGGCCTGCAGTCAAGCACGCTGTTTATATGTCTGTAATATGTATCATTATCCTCGCCCTTCACGGCAAATACAGATATCCCATAATCTTTTGCCAGGGATGCCGCAACTTCATCCTGGGTGCTAAGCGGATTTGAAGCGCAAAGAGAAACTTTTGCGCCTCCGGCTTTTAATGCAATCGCAAGATTTGCGGTCTCGCTTGTCACATGGAGGCATGCGCCCACTGTTGCCCCTTCGAGGGGCTTCTTTTTGCTGAATTCTTCCATTATACCTTTCAGGACCGGCATATCAGCCTGTGCCCATTCGATTTTCTTTTTCCCGTCAGCAGACAAGTTTAAATCCTTCACATCAAATTCCATAGATAGCTCCTTGTATTGTCTTAAATATGCATGAAAAAAATATTTTTAATTCCATTTCTGTCAGTAAAAGCGCTCATTCAGTCTAGCTTTGCCAGCTCTGCTTTCAGGACCGATATCCTTTCAACAGGTGTGGGGTCCACGCAATAGAGAAGAGCAAGATAAACACTTGCCATATCGCCGAGATACATGGTTGAAACTGCTTTGGCAAGGCTGGATCTGCCCCTTACATTTATCTCTATCACACCCCCCAGATTATTGCTTATGATTTTAACAGTTGTATCTATCCTTGTTTTTATCCTGGCAGAAGCATCGGGGTCCCTGAAGATAACAAGTATGAACTCTCTTGAGATATCCCTGATATTCTGCCAACCCACAGTTTCATTATGGTTAAGCTCAGGAAACTCTGAGAAAAATGCAGGGCATTTAGCATTCTCGTTTATTTCACATTTCCATCTGTATGCCACCGCTGATAGAAATCCGTTCACGCCATAAATAACCGGCATTTTATCCTTAAGTTCAAGCGCAAGTTTTTTTGCAGGATTGGATTGTGTGCTTTGCATCCTGTTGTAAAGCGCAGCATCCCTTTTTATTATTTCCATGGTTTCATCAATCTCTGCCTCACTTACTTTGAATATCCCTATGGAAGAAAGCATCAGATATGTCGAAAAAAATAAATAACCAGAAGCTCCTCTCGGCTGAAAACCTGCCGGGACCTGAAGATGACATTTATCATTTGCTGCAGCAATCTCTTTTAATTTCCCGCCGGAAGAGACAAAAACTATCTCACATCCCCGCTGCAGCGCCTGTTTGACACATGCTATTGTCTCTTCAGTATCACCCGAATAACTTACTGCCACTGCAAGCCAGCCCTTTGCGATATATGCCGGCATTTCATAACCTTTCACCACTTCAACAGGTATTTGAGTCCTGTCAGCAGTCAGGCTCTTTATAATGTCCCCTGAAAAACCGGAGCCGCCCATCCCGAGCACTGCGAGACCTTTAAATTTTAATGACGCAAGATTCTTATAATCAGCGCTTTCCGCAATTTTTTTTGCCTCAGCAAGCTGAGACATGAAATTTTCCTCGACGCCAAGCATGTCCTGCTTGTCAAGATTTTTTATTTTTTCAAGGTCATCAAGAATATTATTATTCATACCTAATCCCTTCTGTACGTGATAAAAATAAGTCAGCCAGGAGCTTCACTTCACACATTATCCAGTATTTTTTTACCGATACAATGCAGATATTCAAGTTTTTCACTTGTATTGCTCTCTGCGTATATGCGCACAACCGCTTCTGTGCCTGAAGGTCTTATCATTATCCAGCTGCCGTCTTTTAAAATATATTTATAACCATCGATAAGCAGTGGCTCTGCAGAGACTTCATTTACAAGCGCATCCGGTATTTTTTTCGAAAGCAGAGCGCTAAGCCTGTCTTTTCTGTCATTTTCGACTTCATAATCAGCGCGCTTGTAAATAAAATAACCAAATTCATTGTATATATCCTTCAGTATCTCATTTGCAGATTTTTTCTCCCTGCAAAGAATTTCCAGCAGCATAAGAGACATATACATGCCATCTCTTTCGGGCATATATCCGTTTATCCACAAACCGCCGCTTTCCTCCCCGCCCATAAGCACTCCGCCTTTTAATATTTCTTCGCCGATATATTTAAAGCCGACTGGTTTAACTAATAGCTCAAGCCCGTATTTTATGCATATCCTGTCTATGATTGATGAAGTTGAAACAGTTTTAATGACTCTGCCGGACAGGTTTTTTGTTTTTACAAGATAATTCAACAGTATTGCAAAAATATGATGAGAGCTGATAAAGTTACCATTTTCCCCAATTGCCCCTATCCTGTCGCCATCACCGTCAAGGCACAGTGCAAGCATGCACTTTTTGCCTTTAACTGCTTTTACGGCATCTGCAAGATTATCTCCAATGGGCTCAGGATTTAACCCTCCAAACGATGTGTTGAGACATGAATGTATTTCATGCACTTTGGAGCTGCTCAGGTTTTCAATAATGTTCTTCAATGTCGCCTGTCCTGCGCCGTACATCGGATCTACTACCACAGGAAAATCAAGGCTCTGCTTAATCACTTCGATATCAACCAGCCCCATGACATAATCCCTGTAAGTTTTACTGAAATCAGCATTTGAAAAGTTATTGCAGCCATTATTGTATTTAATATTATTCAGCATTGTCCGGGCATCCCTGTTGTTGTTCAGCGCATTTACTTTTTCCTCTATCACTTTTATTATATCCACTGTAGCAGAACCTCCGTAAGGACCCTTTATCTTATACCCATTGTAGTAATATGGATTGTGGCTTGCCGTAATCATTACTCCAAGGTCCGCTTTACTGGCAAGGACTGCGCAGGAGAGCATTGGAGTAGTGATAAACCTGTCGGATAAAGAAACAGATAAACCGAAATGACTCATCACTCTGGCAGCAGTTTTAGCAAATCTGTCTGAAAGAAATCTCGTATCATAACCGACAACAACTTTTGGCGGATTTTTGGCGGATTTTTTAGCCGCAGCAATATTTTTTTTCTCATCAAGATATTCAAATAAACCAGCCGATATTATTTTTATCTTATCTTCAACAAAATCAAACCCTGTAATGCCCCGCCATCCGTCAGTGCCGAATTTTATCTCATTTTTCATAGCTTGTTCTTTCCCCTGCAGAATATATTTTCCAGGACTTTTTTAAATGACATATTTTTTCAAAAGGTTATAATCACTTTCAACCATGATTTTTACAAGACCTTCAAAATCTACTTTGGGTTTCCATCCAAGGACATTACTGGCTTTGGTGGAATCGCCAATTAAAAGGTCTACTTCTGCCGGCCTTAAAAATCTCGGGTCCACTTTAACATATTTTTCCCAGTCCAGGCCAAGGCAGTCAAAGGATGCCTTTACCCAGTCTTTTACACTGTGGGTGACACCAGTGGCTATTACAAAGTCATCTGCATTTTCCTGCTGGAGCATCAGCCACATAGCTTCTACATAATCTTTTGCATAACCCCAGTCTCTTTTTGAATCAAGATTTCCCAGATACAGCTCTTTCTGCAACCCGAGCTTTATCCTTGCAACAGCATTTGTGACTTTTCTTGTGACAAACTCAAGGCCCCTTCTTGGGGATTCATGATTGAAAAGTATGCCGCTTGAAGCTTTTATGCCATAACTTTCCCTGTAATTAACTGTTATAAAGTGCCCGTAAACTTTGGCAACTCCATAGGGGCTCCTCGGATGAAAAGGCGTTGTTTCATTTTGCGGTATTTCTTTTACCTTACCAAACATTTCCGAGCTTGATGCCTGATAAAATCTTATGTCTTTATTTACAAGCCTGATTGCTTCAAGCATCCTTGTTACACCAATTGCAGTAAACTCTCCTGTAAGGACAGGCTGGCTCCATGAGGTGGGGACAAATGACATCGCTGCAAGGTTGTAGACTTCATCCGGACCCACTTCCCTTATTGCGCTTATGATGGAGAGCTGGTCCAGCAAGTCAGCCTGCACAAATTCGATTTTGTGCCTGATATGCTCAATCCGGTCCAGCTTTTCAACAGAAGAGCGCCTTACCATCCCATAAACTTTATAGCCTTTTTCAAGCAACAGATCAGCAAGGTATGACCCGTCTTGTCCCGTAATGCCTGTGATTAAAGCCTTTTTCAAGGTATCCCTCCTTAAAATACTGATTTGAAATCAAAACAATAAATCAAAAACTAATCTGAGAGGCTGTAATAAGTGAATTGACATTAATCTTTATGCCGTTTTTAAGGATGTTGCCCCCTTCTATAGTTGAATTATCGCCAACAATAGCGCTGTCTTCTATTTTTACCTTATCGCCGAGTTTAACATTTTTAGCAATTATTGAATTTCTGATAATACAATCCCTGCCTATTACACATCCATCAAAAATTATACTTTCCGATATGCTTGTCCCGCTGTCTATCTCACAGTGGCTGCCAACTATGCTGAGTGGGAGTATTTTAGCATCTTTTTTTATCTTTGTGCCGTTTCCAATTACAATTGGCCCTATGGTGAGGCTCTCTTTTGAATATGAAGTATTTTCACCAATATAAATGCCTGCATATATTTTTTTAGAAGGAAAATCAAATGGTATCTTTCTGTCAAGGATGTCCATATGCGCCGTCATATACTTTTCAGGAGTGCCCACATCCAGCCAGTAAGCGTCAGAAACAAAACCGAATATTTTATATCCAAGCTTCAGCATATTTGGAAAAAGCTCCCTCTCAAATGAATAATTCTCTCCCTGCGGAACATGGCCCAATATATGATGCTCTATTACATATGTACCGGCATTGATAAGATTTGTATTTATCTCTTCAAAACTGGGTTTTTCAAGAAATTCCTTAACCCTGCCGTCCTTGTTTATAGGTACGAGCCCGTAAGCCGTCGGGTCTTCAACAGGTGTCAGCGATATTGTAATATCAGCTTTTCTTGATTTGTGGAAAGCAATCATATTCTTCAGATTAAGCGTTGTAATTATGTCGCCATTAAAAACAAGAAATGTATCATTGCCAAGATACTTCTCAACATTTTTAACTGCACCGCAGGTCCCGAGCGGCTCTTCTTCTGTGACATATATTAACTTCATTCCAAGCTTATTTCCATTGCCGAAATATTCATTGAACATGTCAGGAAGATAGCCTGTTGACAGTATCACTTCATTTATTCCAAAACTTTTAAGCCTTAAAAGAAAATATTCCATAAATGGCCTGTTCATTAAAGGCAGCATAGGTTTAGGAGTAAGATAAGTAAGCGGGCGCATCCTTGTGCCCTTTCCTCCTGCAAGAATTACTCCTTTCATTTTGATCTGCTCCTTTCTCTCCACCAGTCAAGAGTGTCTTTTAAAGTGTGTTTAATATTATATTCCGGTTTCCAGCCCGTATGATTTTTTATCCTTGTGTTATCACCATATATTGATTTAACATCAACCGGTCTTAACTTTTTTTTGTCTACAGTAATCTTTATTTTTCCGACTTTGCTTAATGATATCATCATATCCAGCATATCAGAAATCCTTGTTTTTATACCGGAGCATACATTATACGGTTCTCCCGGCTTCCCGTATTCTGTAATAAAACAATATGCCCTCACCGCATCTCTTACATCCAGAAAATCCCTGTATGCTTCAAGGTTGCCCGTGAATACCTCGGGCTTCTTATGCCCTGCTTCAATCTCAGCAATCTGTTTTGCAAAATCAGCCGTGACAAAATTTTCAGACTGACCGGGTCCAATATGATTAAAAGAGCGCGAAATGAATACTGGCATTCCATAAGCTTTTTGATAGGTAGCAGCAAAAAAATCTATAGCAGCTTTGCTTATTGCATAAGGATTGCTTGGCCCTATATGAAAATTTTCGGTAATCGCAGTGTCTCCGTCGTTTTTAACCGGCGCATATTCTTCTGCAGTGCAGGCAATCAGTATCCTGCAATCAGGGCTGTAACTTCTCGCCGCTTCAAGAAGCTGGATGCCGGCAATGACATTTACTTCAAAAGTTTTTACAGGATCCTTCCATGAATAGCCAACAGAAGGCTGACCGGCAAGATGATATATGCGGTCAGGTTTTATTTTTTTTATTATTTCCCGGACAACCTTTTTTATTGAAATATCTGCCTTAATGAAATTGACTCTTTCCATTTTTCCGGCACTGGCTGCAGAGCAGCCATTGTTGAAACTGTAATCAGTGATATCTGCTGCGGTGATATCTTCTGCGCTGATCAATGGCATCTTTCGGGGCAGACATTTATCCTTTTCAACTTTTTTATCCGGACTGGAAGAGCTGCCCAGAAGATAATCTATAAGATGTCTTCCGGCAAATCCGCAGGCGCCCGTTATAAGTACTTTCAATTAATGCTCCGGTATCTAAATGGTTTTGTCTTATTTTAAAAGATTTTTTACAAAAGTTAAAAAGATTCTTATGCCAAGGACTATAACAACAAAGGGCAAAAGCAGTACCCTTGAAGTTTTTTTGTAATTCTTCCAGAAAAAATAAAGAACACTCTTTTGCATGCGCACGCTCGAAACCAGCTCACTTTTATGTGTGCTCCCTCCTATGTGATGCAATATTTCAGCATGAGGACAGTAAATAACTTTCCACCCCTTTTTCCACATCTGGAAACACAGATCTGTATCTTCAACATACATGAAATAATTTTCATCCATGAGTCCTGAGTCATCCAGTGCCAGGCGCCTTATAAGCATGCATGAGCCGGATACCCAGTCCACTTCAAAAGGCTTGTCCCTTCCTGCGTCAGCCAGCTTATACCTTCTTGAAAACCTGTTATTGGGTGCAATATTATGAAGTATTGCATGCATCCCCGCATCAAAAAAAGAAGGGAAACGCCTGCATGAAAGCTGCGTTGTGCCGTCAGCGTTTATAATTTTTGGACCTGTTACCCCTCCGTCTATATTTTCTTCCATAAAAGCAACAAGTTTCTCTATTGATTTTTCATATACTTCACAATCACTGTTGATGAGCAGGACATACTTTGAGCTGCTGTTTTTTATTGCAATATTATTAGCTGCAGCAAAACCGAGATTTTTCTCATTTAATATAAGACTGACAGAAGGATAATTATTTTTTATCAGCTCTGCAGAGCCGTCTGTCGAAGCATTATCCACGGCTATGATCTCAAAATCAAAAGGGGGTTTGAATTTCAGCAGAGAGTCAATGCATTTTTTCAAATAGTTGCTGCTGTTATAGCTGACTATTACGATACTTAATGTGCAAAATGAATTTTTCAACATATAGAAATAATGTAAGATAAGAAAGATAAAATGTAAACTCTATTTTATTGAAAATAAAAATCGGTGGTCCCTTCTTTTTAAAAGAAACCACCGGCGTTCATTCTTTTTTCAGCTTGCCCCTGACAGTCTGCTCAATGAAGACCTGGGCATTATTTATTTGCACCGGGCAAGACAAACCTTGAGTTAAATTAAGCATATTGGGCTAAATTAAGCTAAATTAAACTGAATTAAGCAAATTTGAGCCGCATTAAGCGCAAAAGAAAGATTATATCTTTTTTTCTCTTTCAGCAGCTTCAAGCATTTTCTTTGCTATCCTGAGTTCAGTTTTTCTCCTGATCTCTTCCGTATAAACCCTAAGCTCTCCCACAAGCCTGTTATACCTGGTAATATAAATAGTGTCACCAAGGTTTTTTGTCAGATATTCTGTAAGGTTTACCCTCAAGTCATTAGTATCGATTCTCTTTATATCGTCTTCCATAGTTCTCACCTCTTAAAAATTTAAACTTTTAAAAATTTAAAAAACTGATTAAAATTAATTAATCTTTTAGACTATTATTAGAGATTACTATTTTATCATATATAATTCTACAAATCTATTATAAAAATCTTAAAGTCAAATGTCAAATTATTATAATATAGATAAATTATAGTTTTTTTAGGCATGTTTAATAAAAGAATGCAGTTCAGAAATTCTTCCTTACAGCAATTCCAAAAAGGTAGCCAATAAGCTTGGCGGTTTCTGTGTACACCATCATCACAGGTATAGTAAAAAATATTATTACTTTTATTAAAAAGAGAGGTTTTATTCTCCCCATGTAGTTATTGACTTTTTTATTGTCCAGAAAGTAATTTATTCTTAAATAAGGTTTATACATGAAATAGATTATAACCGGCAGAATCCCAAAAAGAATCCAGGGGCTGAACAGTACAGACAGGACAATAAGCAATGCAAAAAAAAATAAAGAGGCAAATCTTATAAAATGTCTTATAAAGTACATCCTGCCAATGGCATCACCTTTAGCATAACGGAAAAATTGCCTGAACACCGCCGGAAGGCTGTTTCGAAGGTTCCAGTAGACCTCAGCTCCGGGATTAAAGTTTATTTTATGGCCTGAATTTATAAGATTAAAATTAAATCTCATATCCTCTCCATAATCCATGTTGACGGGATATCCCCCGGCTGAGCGCCATGCTGCCTTTGAAAAACCTATATTTCTGGAGGATGGCATGAAACTGTCCTTTTTTATTTCATCCTTGCGGGGCATGACGCAAACAGCAAGGCATGCCTGTATAAAATTCTCTATATATGGATAGTTATAACCTCCGGTGACAGTTATTTTGTCCTGCGAAGAATTCTGGCATGACGCTATTTCTTCAACCCAGTTATCTGCTAAAATGCAGCCTGCGTCACTGACACATATGAATTCATTTGAGCTATTTTCAATTGCTATGTTTCTTCCTTCAGATATGCGCGCTCCCTCAACTCTGAAAACCTTTATTGCAGTGACCCCTTTGAAATTATATTCATGCAGTAATTCGACATTAAATTTTTTATCATAATCAGGACCGATTCGTACCAAGCCTGGTATAGGGTCAGGTTTTGCTGTGGCATTGCCTGTATCTGAGCTCGAAACCATGCTTATCTTTTCCAGGCAATCTTTAATAATGTCAGCAGTGCCGTCAGTAGACCCGCCGTCTACAATAATGATTTCGTCAGGAACTCTGGACTGTTTCAGCAGAGTATGAAGGAATACGGCAACTGAATCCGCCTCATTATAGAGTGTAGTTATAAAGCTTATTTTTTTATCCTGCATGATTGCTTACCCTGACAATTCATATCCCTTTGAAATAAAGTTTTATCGCTTCACTGCATATAGCAGCCTGGTTTTTATAAAATCTTTTCTGTCCCCTGAAATTTAAAATAAAGAGAAGATAATATGCGATGAGCCGGTTTATTGTATATTTAAAATATAAAATACTCAATACCTGGCCTCTGAGCCAGCCGTGGTTTCTTGAAAAATAGATCTTTCTGCTTTTCCAGACCTGTGCTTCCCGAAGAGCCATGTTGCGCAAAGCAACAGCTCCATCTGAGTGCTTCACTTTATAATCTGCATAATAATAATTAGCATAACCTTTTTTTACAAGCGAAAGGCAGAGCTCCGCATCCTCACTGTACATAAAATAAGCTTCATTGAATCTGCCGGCTTTTTTAAAGACAGCGCTTTTTATAAGGAGAAAAGCTCCTGAGACCCAGTC
>MWAX01000159.1 GCA_002068775.1 Actinobacteria bacterium ADurb.Bin346
GCGGCTCTCCAAGAACGAGTATGGGCACCTTAATTCCCGCTTTCCTCAGCATAATAGCATCCTCAGCAAGCGCAACTCCCAGCCAGTTCACACCATTTTTCACTGCATGTTTTGAAACTTCTGCTATACCGTGGCCATAGGCATTTGATTTTACTACTGCCATTATTTTTATGCCTGGAGATGCAAGATGTGATTTAAGAACTCTTATATTATGCGAAAGGTTTGCAAGATTTATTTCAATCCTTGTAAATCTTTTATTTTTCCTGTTTATCTTAAGCATAGTTCCGGACAGCTCAATTCCCCAACATCATAGACTTTACTATATCAGCTCTTGTAACTATACCCACTACCTTATTGTCATCATCAACGACAGGGAGCCTGTTTATCTTCATGCTTAACATCAGATCTGCTATTTCTTTGACCGGAGTGTCAGGTTTTATTGTTTTTACTTTTACTGTCATTATATCTTCGACTTTTATCGCAAGATGCTTTTTAAGGTTTAGCTTGAATTTATTCAGGCTTTCAAGATAGATTATCCCATCCAGAAGCTTGAAATATCTAGGGAAATGAAGCTCGGTATCTTTTACAATTATGTCTGCTTCTGTGACAATACCAGCGATGTGCCCTCCGTCGTCCACAACGGGTACCCCGCTTATTTTATTCTTGACCAGAAGCTCTGAAAGCTCACCGATTGACGTTTCTTTTTTAACTGTTATTACGTCTTTTGTCATTATATCTGCAGCTTTAAATTCCGGCATAAAAACCCCTTTTACTGGTTTGATTAATATAAAGGCTTATAATAATATGATTAATTCATGTGATTCTGTCAGTATTTTAATTTTTCTATTTTAATAAAAACCTTTTTAATACCTTCTAAAATGTCTGATGCAATCTGGGCAGTCCTGCTTGTATCTGGGGCAATTATATCAGAAGCCAGACCATGAATAAAAGTACCGCAAACTGCTGCTTCGGTCAGAGCCACGCCCTGGCAAAGCAATGAGCCTATTATTCCGGTCAGGATATCCCCTGTTCCTGCTGTCGCCATTGCCCAGCTGCCGGTTGGATTTATATAGACTGTTTTTTCCGGACCTGTAATCAATGTAGCAGCGCCTTTTAAAACGGAAACGAGCCCGTATTGATCTGCAGCAAAAGCATTGTATTTTAATCTTTCTTCCTCGCTGATTTTTTCAACTCCAAGTATTGCCGAAAGCTCGCCCGCATGAGGTGTCATTACTATATGGGAAAGATCAGGCCTTTCATCTTCTCCTATTTCTTTTGGTCCGTATAAAGCCCGCAGGCCGTCAGCATCAAGAACAGTTGGTTTTTTTATCTTTTTAAGTATCTCTCTTACAAGACAGGTTGTGCTCGGATTTCTTGACAGCCCCGGACCTATTGCAAGTGCATCAAACCCTGCGCTTAATTTTAGAATATCTTTAAAAGCATCCATATGAAGTGTAATGTCATCAGTCTGCTCAACCGGATAAGTCATCGCCTCTGTCAGCTTTATTTCCATAATGCTGTTCAGCTCCCATGGACACACAAGAGTGACTATGCCTGCACCTGACCGCATTGCTGCCTGACACACCATTGCGGCTGCTCCTGTAAACCCGACAGAGCCGGCAATAACAAGCAATTTTCCGGCAGAATGCTTGTAAGTCGAGAAATCTCTTGCAGGTATTTTTGATGATACCCACTCAAGATTTGCTTCATAATATTTCTCATAACTTCTGTAATGCTCTTGCGGAATGCCTATATCTGCAACAATTATATCGCCTGCGTAATCTCTGCCCGGATATAAGGCAATGCCGATTTTTTTACAGCCAAATGTTACGGTCACATCAGCTTTTATTGCCTCACCAAGCAGTGCTGCTGTGTCTGAATCCACTCCGGAAGGAATGTCGACTGAATAAACTGTGAAATCTTTTTTACTGAGCTTTGCTGCCTGCTTTGCACTGTTTACAAGAGAAATAATTTCTGCTGCCTGCCCTCTTATCTTAGAGCCCCTGAGCCCGGTGCCAAATATCGCATCAACAACAAACCTGCCGGCAGCAAGTTTTTCTGCAAACAGCTCTTCATTATCTTTTTTGCTGATATCAAGAAATACAACCTTTGAGGCTGAAGCCGCATTTATCTGCTCAAAATAAAAACGTGTGTCTGCGCTGAATTTTTCAGCTTGCGATATGCAAAAAACATCAATATCCATGCCGGCTTTTAAAAGTTCCATTGCTGCAACAAATCCGTCTCCGCCGTTATTGCCGGAACCGCATATCACCAGTCCTTTGATAAAATTTTTTGTTTCTCCGGAAAGCAATTCGGAAATAATTTTATCTGCCACAGCTTTTCCTGCATTGTACATCAGTTTTCTGGAATCAATGCCTTCAGCTATGCACCTTGCATCAATTTCCTCAACCCTGCTTCCCAGTAAAATTATTGTTGGCTCTTTCATTTTTTATATTGCAGTACTCATATTTTCAAATCATTATAACAACAAGTAATGCCTATGAAAACACAGCTTTTAACGGTGCCTTTAAGAGAATGCGATTGCAAACGCAATGGCATTTTTTTTCGTCGCTGAAAGTGATAAATGGAAAGAAATTATATTATTTTTCCTGCAGTACTTTTTTGCTTTGCCTGCCAGCACAATACAGGGTTTGCCATCCGGCCCATTTTCAACTGATATTTCCTTAAAAGAAAAATATTTTCCCAGACCTGTGCCCAATGCTTTTGCTGCAGCCTCTTTTGCTGCAAATCTTTGCGCAAAGCATATATATCTGACTTCAGGATTTTTTTTCATTGTACAATATTTTATTTCTTCAACCGAGTAAATACGGTTTAAAAAACCCGGGTTTTTTTCTATTACATCTTTGATTCGCGATATTTCAATAATATCAATGCCTATTCCGCTTATATTACCTGCAGAAAATATGCCTGCCGCATTTTCTTCGCTCATCGAATCACTCCACTGTTACGCTTTTTGCAAGGTTTCTGGGCTGGTCGACATTTCTGCCATGATTCTTTGCAATATAATATGCATAGAGTTGTAATGGCACGACTGCAAGGATGCCATATAATTCTTCAATAGTGTTAGGCAATTCAAAAATATAGTCTGCATATTTGCCGGTATTGCTGTCTCCTTCTGTCACAAGGGCAAATAACCTTGCATGCCTTGCCTTCACTTCCTGCAAGTTTGACAGCATTTTTTCATAAACATGATCCCTGGGAATCACTCCCACCACTACAGTCTTTGTGTCAGTCAGAGCAATGGGACCATGCTTCATCTCGCCTGCAGCATAACCTTCGGCATGAATATATGATATTTCCTTCAGTTTCAACGCACCTTCAAGTGCCATCGGGAAACCAAATATCCTGCCTAAAAATAAAAAACAGGTATACCTGTAAGTCTCATCTGCAATCCTTTTGATTTTAGGGGCATTGTTTAATATCTTCTGTACCTTGTTTGGAATAATGTCAAGCTCATTTAATATTTTGCTGAACATGCTGTTGTCCATTGCGCCTCTTGCCCGGGCAAGATAAAGTCCTATAAGATACATGACCATCAGTTGTGCAGTAAATGTTTTTGTTGCGCAAACCCCTATTTCCGGACCGGCATGCGTGTAGACAACAGAATCAGACTCTCTTGCCGCTGTGCTCCCGACTATATTAGTTATTGCCAGGACTTTTGCACCTTTTAAACGTGCTTCTTTAATTGCTGCAAGAGTATCTATTGTCTCACCTGATTGAGTAATTGCAATAAAAAGCACATTTTCATCGATTATAGGGTCCCTGTACCTGTATTCTGAACCAATATCGACTTCTACAGGTATTTTAGCCCATTTCTCTATGATCAGCTTTCCGGTAAGCGCAGCATGATAGGATGTCCCGCAGGCAATTATCTGTATTTTTTTTAATTTTTTTATCTGCGTGTCCGAAAGGTTTATTTCATCAAAATTAAGCTCACTGCCGCTTAGCCTGCCCCTCATTGTTTCCCTTATGCCATAAGGCTGTTCAAACATTTCTTTAAGCATAAAGTCTTCATAACCCGATTTTTCCGCGCTCTCCATGCTCCAGTTTACTTTGAAAGGCTCCCGGTGAAGCGTGTTTCCATCTATATCATAAATTTCAACGCTGTCTTTTGTAATTCTTACAGTTTCAAAATCATTTATTACAATAAAATTGTGCGTATGCTCAAGGACTGCAGGCATATCAGATGCAAAAAAATTGCCTTCTTTTGAAATTCCAACAATAAGCGGACTTGCAATCCTTCCGGCAATTAATTCATCCTGGCTTGAAGCCGACATAACAACTATTGCACCCGAGCCTCGTATTTTCCTCAGGAGTTTTTGCATTGCAATAAGCAGGTCTCCCCCTGTTTCATTTTTCATATAATCTTCAAGAAGGTGCGGCAGTACTTCAGTATCAGTTTCAGATAAAAAAATATGGCCTTTTGCTGATAAATCCTCTTTAATTTCTGCATAATTTTCAATTATCCCATTGTGTACAACTGCAATTTCACCACTGCAATCAGTATGCGGGTGTGAATTTGCCTGGTTTGGTACGCCATGTGTTGCCCAGCGCGTATGTCCAATGCCTGTGGTCCCGTCAAGTCCGTTTCCATCGAGTTTTGCTTCAAGCTCGCTGATTTTACCTGCTTCCTTGACAATGCTGATAGCCGCTTTACTTCCGTTATTGCTGCCGCTGGTTTGCATTGCATTGTCATGAACGAGAATTCCAATACCTGCAGAATCATACCCCCTGTATTCAAGCCTCTTAAGCCCATCCAGCAGGATTTTCCTGCATTGCCTATTGCCGATATATGCAACTATTCCACACATAAGACCTCCGTTCCAAAGCAGATATCATTTTTTACTGGTTCTATCTTGCCAGCAAACAAGTAAAAACAATTTCTACAAAATATTAAACAAAAAAAAATTAAAATCAATGATTTATATAGTAAACTATGGACCAAATCACAGGGCTCCTTCCGGAGCTCTGTGATTTGCCTGGAAAGGAGGGTACAAAACCTGTCAATGGTAGCTGCTTAGTTTCCATGGTTAATTAAAATTGACAGTATAACAACAATTATATTCATAGTTATTAAAGCATGATTAATACAAGATTAAAATTTTTTAATCTTCAGATGATATTGCGTCTATGACAATCTGAACTGATGACTCTGCAGTTGCCCGGGTTTCAGCTTCAGCCATCACCCGGATAAGCGGCTCAGTTCCGGATGGCCGCACAAGCAGCCTTCCACTGCTTCCAAGCCCGGCAGTAACTCTTTCTATGACGGATTGTATTTTACTGCTGGATAGTATTTTTTCTTTATCTTTGACTTTAATATTTTTCAGAACCTGGGGGAATTTAGGTATGACAGAGTAAATATCATCTATGTCATAATTATTTGTTATAAGCACATTTAAGAATTCAAGCGCGCTTATAATGCCATCCCCGGTGGGGCTGATATCCATGAAAATTATATGTCCTGACTGCTCGCCGCCGAGCACGCAGCCCGTCTCAACCATTTTTTCAAGCACATACCTGTCCCCTACACCTGTTTTATGGATTGCAATGCCCTTAGAAGAAAGAGCTTTATCAAATCCCATATTAGCCATGACTGTCGTGACAACACAGTTATTTTTGAGCACTCCTCTGCGCGCCATGTCTATTGCGCAAAACCCTATTATTATATCGCCATCTATTATCCTTCCCCGGCTGTCACAGGCAATCAGCCTGTCCGCATCTCCATCAAACGCAAACCCTATATCTGATGATGTTTCAACTGTCTTTGCTGATATGAATTCGGGGTGAGTCGCACCACAGTCTTTATTTATATTAATGCCGGAAGAATCACAGTTAAAAGCTTTTACGTCTGCGCCAAAGTGATTAAAAACCATTGGAGCAAGCGTGCCCGCAGCACCATTTGCGCAGTCTATTGCAACTTTCAATCCTGAAAGGTCAGTGGTAAATTTATGGCTCAAATAATCTATATAAAGTACATAGGGGTTGTCTATATTTATGCACCTGCCTACTAAGCTGCTGACTTTCGGTAAATCATTTTCAGCAGCAGTTTCAACAGCTGATTCACCTGCATGTTCAAGGACATAGTTTTCAATTGATCTTTCCTGCTTATCTGTAAGTTTGGTGCCGTTTTTTGCAAAAAATTTTATGCCATTGTCTTCAACCGGATTATGCGAAGCAGATATAACTATTCCTCCGTCTGCTCCAAGGAGCTTTATCAGCAAAGCCACGCCGGGTGTTGTCATTATACCTGAATTAAATACATCAACGCCCTGTGAAAGAAGCCCTGAAATAATTGCATTTGAAATGAAATCACCTGATGGCCTGGTATCTCTTCCGATTATCACATGTTTTTTTGAACTGCCGGAACCTAAGAATTTTGCGCCTGCCTTACCAATTTTCAATACCAGTTCCGGAGTAAGATCGACATTTGCAACCCCC
>MWAX01000160.1 GCA_002068775.1 Actinobacteria bacterium ADurb.Bin346
TTTATAATTGACAGCTCACCTACAGATAAATCCGACCAGAGAAATTACCACTGGCATATAGAAATATTACCAAGGTTGACCACAAGAGCAGGTTTTGAAATATAAGCAAATATAAAACTATTAGAATTTCTATAAAATGATTAATAATAATTTATATTGACAACCTTGTATATATATGTAAATATTAATTACTAATATATGTTGTAATAAACAGTAGTAAAAACTTTGCATTGTGAGCGTTTAGACGCCACAAAAAAACGCAGTAAGCATGTTGAACAAATGAAGAATAAAATAATAATAAAATGCTTTCGCAGCCTCAGGAAAGTTGCTTTTTTAATTTTCCTCTCTATCGCTGTCTTAGCTTCTTCTTTTATATTCCCGGACATAAAATATATTTTTGCAGATGACAATTCAAATATAACTATTTGCATAGATCCAGGTCATGGCGGCAGAGATGTGGGGGCAATAGGGCCGTCAGGATTACTGGAAAAACATGTGAATTTTGACATAGCAACAAGATTAAGAGACAAACTTGTAGGCTCTGGATTCAGGGTAATAATGACACGGGAGGATGACACTCAAAAAAGTCTTGAGGAGATTGTAAATTTTGCAAATTCAAATAATTCGGATATTTTTATAAGTATTCATAACAATTCCCATACATCCCGTGAAAAATGCGGGACTGAAACTTTTTATTACGGCGGTTCTCCCGGCGGGTCACAGCTTGCAGGCTGTATAAATGCAAGGACTATAGATCAGATAGGCACTTTAAACAGAGGAGTGAAATCCGCTAACTATACACAATTGAGACTCACAACGATGGCATCAGCTCTAATTGAGGGCGCTTTTATATCAAATCCTGAAGAAGAGGCAAAATTAAATGACGCTGGTTACAGGGACAGGATTGCGACAGGCATTTATAACGGTATTATTGATTATCTTAACAAATACAGGCAGGATTTAATAACAGGAAAAAGAGTTGCTTCTGCTCAGTCGTTTGTGCGGCAGGTATATATTAGAAGCCTTGTCATAGAGCCCGACCAGGCAACTGTAGATACCTGGGTAAACAAGCTGGTTGCCGGCAAGATATCACATGCCGACTTTATTAAGACAATAATTACAAGCCAGCAGTTTGCAAACAGGAAACTGGATGATAATCAGTATATAAATCTTTTGTATTCAGTAGTGCTAGACAGGAGCCCTGACACCAAGGGAGCTGCTGCATGGCTTTCCCAGTTAAAATCGGTTAACCGGACTGCAGTGCTGAATGCTTTCCTTTCTTCAGATGAATTTAAGGCACTTATCAATCAGTACAGTCTTTATGGCTATAGAAATAAAGTTACGCTTGAAAATTCTGCAGGCAATGTCTCATCCGGCCAGCAACAGCAGGTAATGCCTGGCACTGGTCTTATACTGTCTTTCCTGAACGGTGTCGGCATCAGGGGCATAGCGGCTGGTGCTTCCCGCATTTTTACGGGCTTAAAAGATGCAGATGGCAATAATAAATACCGGATATATAAAATTATTGATGCGGATAGCTACAATTATGCAAACACTCTTATTATCTGTAAATCTGACAAAAAGGAACTCACAGATGCTGCAAAAGAAATTCAGAATATTTTAAAGACCGGAATGATTCAAGTGCAAAAAGGAAATGGCCAGTACTCCGATGTTGTGGTAATAATAGGAAAGGATTTTTCATTAAACGCCGCTTCTTCGAGCTCGACAGGAAACAGCGCTGAAAATACCGGACTGATACGCATTAATATTTTAAACGGCAGAGGGACCCAGGGCATTGCAGCGAGCGCAAAGACAAAAATTGAATCAAGTCTTAATAAAGATAAAACTGTCATTAAAGTGACTGAAACAAAAAATGCAGACAGCTTTAACTATAAGAATACAAAAATAATAATATTTACATCAAAGCCAGGTGTCGAAGATACTGCAAATAACCTGAAAAAGATGTTTGGGAAAGGTGAGATTACCTGGTCAAATAATAATCCGGATAATGTTGACATAACAATTATCATTGGGGCAGATTATTGATGACAATGATAATCCCCATAAGCATGCCATTATATAAATCACACATAAATCACTTGACATATAGATACTGTAATAGTATCATTCACTCCAGTTATTTCATATTAAACAGTACTTTTTTTAAAAAGACGGTAAATATGGGATACAAAAAATAATTTATACAAAAAACATTGCAAAAAGAGGTACAAAAATGAAAATGTCTGTATTGAAAAAAATCATCTTAATAGCAGTTGCACTTGCCATAACAGTTTTCATGCTTACTGGGATTGCAGGGTGCAGCAAGGTGTCCAGCGTCACAACTCCAATTACTGAAAATATATTAGCTGGTTTAAATGCCAGGGATTATTCAGTTTTTTCTAAAAATTTTGACGATAGGTTAAAATCAGAGCTTTCAGAAGACAATTTTGATGAGCTGCTTGCAGCAGTTGATGAGGGATACGGGACTTATAAAGAAGGCACATTGAAATTCCAGGGTTTTAATATTGAGAATAATATAACAACAGCAAATTATATTGCAGATTTTACAAAGAAATCAGGGACACAGGTCCAGACGATTATACAGAAGTCAGGAAACAGTGTTCTGGTTGTAGGATTCTGGATAAAATAGAGTTAAGTTATGTATCTGTCTTTTTATGGCGCGGCAAGGGAAGTGACTGGCAGCTGTTACTGCATTGAAATAAACAGGAAGAAAATACTTGTAGACTGCGGGTTGCAGCAGGGTCTTGATGAAAAGGATAACCAGGAGCTTCCATTTGATGCAAAAGAAATAGATGCCGTAGTGCTGACGCATGCTCATATAGACCACAGCGGAAGGCTGCCCCTGCTCGTAAGAGAAGGGTTTAAAGGGAGAATATATTCGATTTTAGCAACATGCAGGCTTGTATCAATTATGCTGCGCGATAGCGCAAATATCCAGGAAAATGATGCTGAATGGGAAAATAAGCAACTTAAAAAAACAAATACTTTTAAAAAAATAAAACCGCTTTATACCCAGGCTGATGCTGTGGAAACCATCAGGCGCCTGGTTCCATGCAATTACGAAAAGACTTATAAAATAACCCCGGAAGTAAGTGTCAACTTTGTGGATTCAGGGCATATACTCGGGTCAGCATCAGTTGAAATTTTTCTTGAAGAGGGGCCATTAAAAAGAAAATTAGTTTTTTCCGGCGATATTGGAAATATAGATCAGCCCATAATAAAGGATCCCCAATATATAAAACAGGCAGATTATGTTGTTATGGAAGCAACTTATGGCGACAGACTGCATGAAAGAAGCCATGATTTTACAGCAGACCTTGCAAAAATCATCGACGAGACTCTCAACAGAAAAGGTAATGTAATAATTCCGGCATTCGCAGTCGCCAGGACACAGAGTGTTTTATACATGCTTCGTGAAATAAAAGAAAGAAAGCTTGTTAAAAAAACTGATTTCAAAGTTTATGTGGACAGCCCGCTTGCTGCTGAAGCTACTGACCTTTATGATGATGACTTAATTCTTTATGCGGATGAACAGACAAGAGAAATCATGAAAAAAGGCTTTAATCCCATTTCTTTTCCCGGGCTTCATTTCACTGCCTCTGTTCAGGAATCAAAAGCCCTAAATTATGACAAGACCCCGAAAGTAATAATCTCATCAAGCGGCATGTGTGAAGCTGGCAGGATAAGGCATCATTTAAAAAACAATCTTGGCAGAAGCGAATGCTCAATTATCTTTGTCGGGTTTCAGGCACAGGGGACACTGGGCAGGTTGCTGATTGACGGGGCAAAGTCTGTAATGATATTTGATGAAGAAATACCGGTGCTTGCCAGGATTTATGATTATTCTGGACTATCAGCACATGCAGATAAAAACGGGCTGTTAAACTGGGTGAGATGCTTTGAAAAAAAACCCGATATTGTTTTTATTGTGCATGTCGATAAGGATGTTTTTAAAGGATTTATAGAAGAACTGGAGAGAGAAGGATTTAATGCCACTGCGCCACTTTATAAATCCACGTATGATTTAAGCGACGGCAGAGTTATTTCAGAGGGTATTGAAGTTTAAGGTTTTTTATTTTTTTCCTGAAAGCCAGGAATCCCAGGCAGTTTTCCTGTAACTGTTTTTCTCTGCATTTACCAGCCAGACCTCCAGCTCCGGAAAAGTTTTTGATATCCTTTCCCAGGCAACTTTATAAATCCTTGCCTTTACAGATAGAAGTTTTTTTGATTTTTCAGGAACTGCAATGACAATCTTGCTGCAGTCTTTATTGTTCAGGCGTGAAACTGCCTGGAAAAAAACCTGGCAGAACCTGGATGATTTTTCCAAAGGTAAGTCCTCAAGATCTGCTATTTCAATGTAAATAACCTTACCACCCTTTGCAGCTTTGATATCAGGACCCAGCATTGCAAGGCCTTTTTTACTTTTAAGGCTGTAACCTTCATTTTTTAAAAGCTCCCTCAGGCAGTTTTCAATATCCGTGTTTATTGTCCCTGTAGTCATTGTTTTGCTCCGAAAATCCATTAATAAAAAATTTTAAATTCCGGTGATATTTGAATCAGCTATTTTTTAACTGTTTTCAACTATTTCCTGGTAAATAATAGCCCTGGCAGTGCCATCAGCCTGAAATATTATACCTATTTCACTTCCAGCAGCAATGTCTTCAAGCGATATCTCGCTGATTATTTCTTTTTCTTCAGGGCGCTTAAGTATTATTTTTATTATTTTACAGTCTCCAGACAGAGTGACTTCAGGTGATATGATTTTCTCATTAGGCTCATTTATAAGCTGTTCAACAATTATTCTGTTATTTGACAGGTCTACTTGTTTAAGAATTGCTCCTGCAAAATATTCTCCTTTTGAAGGATCTGTGTCTTTGACAACTTTATTATCAATCGCAAATTTCACAGGTATTTCAATGCTCGCATCATTTTCCGGCAACCCCGAAGGATTATCTTTTTCAAGGATAAGCGTGCCGGTCTCTGTTTTTGGAGTTTCAAAAATAAGTTCTGAAAAGAATGGGACGAAATCCTCTGTCATCCATTCACCCTGTGCCTGTGCATAATAGACTGCCAGAGTCTCACCCTCAGAGTCAATAAGCCTTACAGGAAAGCTTGCTTCAAAATACCACGCTCCTCTTGCTTCCCCCTTGATTAAAAGCGGGCTTGCAACAGTGTCGCCTTCTTTTGGAGAAATGACTCCTATCATATTTTCGACAGGCTCTTTTACGCTTTGAGCCGATTGTGCTGTTGTCCCGAATGGAAAAAGTGAAGTTTCAGTCTGCGTTTTATCTGCGGGCTGTACAATGTTAAAGCATGAACTCAATATTATGCTTAAGATAAAAACTATGATAATAAAAAGTATGGAGATATATTTTTTTACTGCTTTTTCTTTCATTGATTTCACCTTTCATTTTTACATTTTTGCCGCATTTATTATTATATTTATTATTATATTTATTATTATAATTCGCACCGCTGCGCATAATTTGCAGGGTGGCATATTTCTTTTAATACAATGCAGTAAGTTTAAACTGCCTGATATTTAACTCTTTATAAGGGATGCAAGAGTGATGTCCTTAAGCTTGCTTTCGACAATGGATTCAATTTTATCTATCTTTGTCTTTAAAACACAGTCATTAATATTGGGGCATATATCTTTTTTAAAGAGGCATTCACTTAATTTAAACTTACTCTGGAATATTTCCATAATATCTGTCAGGCAAATAGAGCCGGGTTTTTTTGCCAGTTCAAACCCGCCATTTTTTCCTTTGCGGGAGTTCAGTATGCCTCCAAGGCTTAACATCTGCAGGATTTTTCTTAAGAATGGTTTTGGGACATCAAGCTCTTTGACAAGCTCAGTGATAGTTATTATCCTGCTGCTGTTTTTTGCTATATAAGTCAGCGCTCTAATTGAATAATCAGTGTCACGTGTTATAAGCTTCATTTAAACAATAAGGCATTAAAAATTTATAAAAATAATCAAATCGCAAAATAATGATACATTATTAGTATCATTTGTCAATATGCCCTTATGCACTTGTCATTTACTTTTTAAAAGCAAGCCGTTTTTTCAATTTCTGATTTATCCAAAGCGAACACCTTTAAAAGCTATGATCTTAAACCAAAAAGAAAGACACCGGGACTGTGGTAAAGTAGCATTTATTAGCACTATTACGGCAAGATGGTAAAATTGTATGTGAAGTGCTTTTTAAAGTTTTTACCTGACAGTAAAATTATTTAAATAAATTTATGCGCATATTTAGTGATAGAAATAGAATAAATATTTCTTTACTGCTGATATCATTTTCAATATTCCTGTACCAGGTATGCCTGCTGAGGATAATTTCAATAGCAGATTACTATCATTTTGCTTTTCTTATAGTGAGCGTAGCCCTTCTTGGTTTTGGCATCAGCGGAAGTTTTTTATATTTTTTTACCAGTAAGATAAAAAATCCGGGCCTTATCAGGCTTATTTTTGCATTCGGATTTTCCATAACTGTATTTCTGAGTTTTGTATTGATTAACCGCATACCCTTTGACTCTTTCAGGATCATGTGGGAAATAAAGCAGGTGTTTTATCTGCTTGCATATTATTTCTTCCTCCTGCTTCCATTTTTCTTTGGAGGCTCGTTTATAGGTTATGTGCTTCAAAGCAATGAGAGGCCGGGAGTAATTTATTTCTACAATCTCATTGGCTCTGCCCTCGGCGCTATTGCATTTATAATTATCATGAAACCCATAGGGAAAACTGGTGTAATAGTGAGCACTGCAGCAATGGGAGTAGCAGCAACTCTGATTATTCTTAATAAAAAATATTTAAAACAATTTTTAACATTATGCCTGAGTTTTTTAATCGTTGTGGCGCTGCTCTATCAGTTTTATCCTGCAATTTTTGAAATAAGGATGTCCCCTTATAAGAGCCTCCCGTCTGTTTTAAGAAATCCCGGCTCAAAAATACTGATCTCTGAAGAAAATCCTTATTCGCTGCTGGATGTTATCAGCAGTGAAAGCATAAGGTCAGCTCCAGGTTTGAGCTTGAAATACAATGATGTGCCACCGCCCCAGCTTGGGCTGACTGTTGACGGCGATAATATTTCTGTCATAACAGAGGTAAAAAAAGATGCAGGCCGGCTTAAAGAAAGTGATTTGATTAAAAGAGGAGGTGCACTTGAATTCTTAAACTACCTTCCTGTTTCAGTTGTATTTGAATCCAGTCCTGAGTTAAAGAACATACTTATAATCGAGCCCGGAGGAGGACTGGATGTCCTTGCTTCACTTTATTTTTCAAATCACAACAATATCACTGTACTCCAGAACAATGAAATGGCAGTGGATTTACTGAAAAATGAAAAAATCATCACGGATTTTAATGGCAATATTTATAACCGGAAAAATATAAAAATATATGAAATGCCCGGCAGAAATTTTATTAAACAGGCTGATGATAAATATGATCTGATAATAGTAAGTCTTTCTGATAGTTTTCATCCGGTCTCATCAGGCGCATATAGTCTCAATGAAGATTATCTTTACACTGTGGAATCCGTTTCAGGTCTAATGAATATTCTGGCTGAAAATGGCATGATCTCAATTACCAGGTGGATACAGTTTCCTCCGAGCGAAGACTTAAAGGTGATCTCTACCCTGGTTGAGAGTGCTGAAAAGACAGGCATGGATGGCATATCCAGTAAGGTCTTTGCTTTCAGGAGCTGGTCAACTTTAACAGTAATGTTTAAAAACGGCAGATTCACTGATGGTGAAATAAATAAATTAAGCAATAAAATTGATGCTTTAAATTTTGATGCAGTTTATTATGCAGGTGTAAAAAGTGAAGAAACAAATAAGTATAATCAGCTTGAAAAGACTTATTATTTTGATTATTTTAAGAGGGTAATAGAATCCGGCAAACAGGAAAGAGAATCTTTTTACAGACAATACTATTTTAATATAAAGCCGTCAACAGACAACAATCCTTATTTCTATAATTTCTTCAAATTCAGGCAGATCCCGGAGATTGTAAGATTTTTCGGAAAATCCACGCAGCCTTTTGGAGGAGGCAGTTACCTTGTGCTTATCTCTGCAATGGCAATATCTGTCATCCTGTCATTAATATTCATACTTTTTCCTTTGCGGTTAAAAAAAGTGGGCATTAATTTTAAAAGGGATTTCAAGTTTCTCGGATATTTTCTTGTAATAGGCTTTGGATTTTTCTTTATTGAGCTGCCCTTCATACAAAAATTTATCCTTGTCCTTGATAAACCTGCGGTTTCGCTTGCAGTGATTCTTTTCAGCCTGATGCTGTCTGCCGGCATTGGAAGTTATTTAAGCAGCAGGGTCAATACAAGGCTGGAGCTGATAATTTCAATAATCGTAGTTTATATAATACTGTTTGTCACGCTTTCAGGGTTTGTAATTGATTTCATCATTGTAAAACAGCTCTGGCAGAGGGCCATTTACACTGTACTTATAGTGTTCCCGCTTGGTTTTTTTATGGGTATGCCTTTTCCGAAAGGCATTGCTGCGGCAAGGCAGACCAGGCCGGAAATCATACCATGGCTTTGGGCAGTAAACGGGTTTGCGTCTGTTATAGGCTCAATAGCGGCTGTAATGATTTCAATACATCTGGGGTTTCTGGCTGTGATAGTCTTGTCAGCAGTTATGTATATCCTGGCGCTTGCGCTGTACAGATATATTAAAACCTGATTTTCAGGATTTGCCGGAATATCGCATTATTTTTATTCCTGCCTGTGATGGCCTGTCAGAGGAACAAACAGTACGTCAAGAATCTTTTCTGTTTTAATATCTGTGTTTTCTTTTATAACTTTCCACAACACCTGGTTCCAGCCGGGGGGACCAACAGGGATTACCATGATGCCGCCATCTTTTAATTGCGCTATCAGCGGCTGCGGGATGTGGTCAGGCGCAGCAGTGACTATTATCCTGTCATAAGGGGCAAATTCCTCCCAACCGTAATATCCGTCATGGTTGTCTGTTATTACATTATTGTATCCGGCAAGGGTTTTTTTTGCTGAATTGTACAGCTCAGGAATGATTTCAACCGTGTAAACCAGGGCAGTTATCTCCGAAAGTATTGCTGCCTGATAACCGGAACCTGTACCTATTTCCAGCACTTTTTCATTACCTGTAAGTTTTAAACTTTCAGTCATTAATGCAACTATGTAAGGCTGGGAAATAGTCTGTCCCAGTCCTATGGGAAGGGGATAGTCATTATATGCATCATCCCACTGTGCTTTGCTTACAAATAAGTGCCTGGGCACTTTTAATAATGCATTTATAACCTTTTCATCTTTTATGCCCCGGGAGATTATCTGATTATTTACCATATCGGTCCTCATAGCTTCATACCTGTCAGCGGGAAGACCATTTGTATTTGCTTCCGGGCTGCTGCAGGAAACAAAAAGAAACAGCAGAGATAATAGCAGGCACTGCGCAGAAAAAGCAAACATTGCAGTACAATAATTTTTACAGGGTTTTTCTTTCCTTGCCATATGCTATGTTTTCATTGTTTTAAAATAAACTCAAAGCAGATAATCACTCAGTAATATTAATTATACAACTTAAGGAAAAATATGGTAAATCTGCTGCCTTTATGGTTCATGTTTTTGTGTTTATAAAAACGGTAAAAAATAGTTTAAAATAAAAAAATAATAAAAAACAAATAACAAGAAAAATAACAAAAAACTTTCTTGACAAAAAAAATCAAAATAATTAAGATACTTATTTATTTAGTTACTTAATTAAAATTTGTTACAATATCAGGGATGTAATAATGGATAATAGAAAAAGACTTATCGAAAAAATTATTGAGGATATATATGAGCTCAGGAAAAGGATAAGCAGCCAGATGCATGTTTTTTTACTGAAGTCCAGTTGACTCATACACAAGCTATTGTCTTAAAACTCATAAAAAAAAGAGGGATAATAAATATAAAAGAGCTCGCATCGTTTTTAGGAACATCAAGCAGTGCGGCAACACAGCTTGTCAATGGACTGGTTAATAAAGAATTGCTGATGAGGAAGAGAAACCCCCATGACCGCAGAACGCTTAAAATAGAGCTCACTGATAAGGCGCACAGACAATTTGATGTTTTAAAAAACAGAAGCTCTGAAACATTGACCTCGATTTTTAATATTCTTGATGATGCTGAACTTCAGAAGTACTTTGAAATCAATTACAAATTACTCGAAAATATGCAGGCTGCAGATAATAAGGATAAAATGGATGGAAGTGTAAGAGCAGATGTTTAAATTGGTAAAGTATCTTAAACCATTCACGATGCTGATTATACTGTCACTGGTATTATTGTTCGGACAGGCAATGGCAGACCTTGCCCTCCCGGACTATATGTCAAACATAGTAAATATCGGCATTCAGCAGAGAGGCATAGCCAGTGCGCTGCCTGAAGCAATACGCCAGAGTGAATTATATAAACTTACTATTTTTATGAGCCCCAGCAGCAAGCAGGAGATCCTGAATTCATATACATTAGTTGATAAAAACTCGGCTGCTTACAGCACATTTGTCAGAAAATATCCCCAGCTTGAAAAAGAGCCGGTTTATATTCTTAAAAAACTGAAAAGCCCGGAAAAGAAATTTTTAAATCCGGTTATGGGAAGAGCTTTTATCACTGTGTCTTTTCTGGAAGAAATGTTAAAAGACCCTGTAAAAGCAGCAGATATTGGAAGTAAAATGGGCTTTGATCTTTCAAAAATACCTGAAGGCACATCAGGCGGGCAGTTTTTTAAAATCATTGCAAATCTTCCTGCGGGCCAGCTTTCAAAAATAAGGAATGCAGTGAACAGCCGGTTTGCTTCACTGGATGACAAAATTGTAAACCAGATGGCTGTAGGCCTTGTCAGGAATGAGTACAATGCACTTGGGATGAATACTGATAAAGTGCAAAGCAGCTATATGTGGAAAATGGGAGCGTTGATGCTCCTGCTTTCGCTTGCATCTGCAGTGCTCACTGTTTCGGTTGGTTATCTGTCTGCCAGGACAGCAGCCGGTCTTTCAAGAAATCTGCGAAAGAAAGTATTTGATAAGGTAGAAAGCTTCTCAAATACGGAGTTCGATAAATTCTCAACTGCATCTCTGATCACCCGTTCAACAAATGATATAACACAGATACAGATGCTTATAATAATAGTTATCAGGATTATTTTCTATGCCCCGATTATGGGTATCGGAGGAGCAATAAGGGCACTCGGGAAAAGCACTTCAATGTCATGGATAATAGCGCTGGCAGTAATAGTGGTCATTTCACTAATACTTGTTGTTTTTTCAGTAAGCCTTCCAAAGTTTAAAATAATACAGAAACTTATTGACCGTCTTAATCTTGTGATAAGAGAAAATCTATCCGGGATGATGGTAATAAGAGCTTTTAATTCCCAGAAATTTGAGGAAGGAAGGTTTGATAAAGCAAATATTGACCTTACTAAAACTTCTCTATTTATAAACAGGGTTATGGTTACAATGATGCCTGTTATGATGATTATTATGAACGGGCTGACACTGGTCATAATATGGGTCGGCTCGCACCAGGTTGCACAGGCTCACATTCAGGTCGGAGATGTAATGGCTTTCATGCAATATGCAATGCTGATAGTGATATCTTTCATAATGCTTTCAGTAATGTTTATCATGGTGCCGAGGGCATCTGTTTCTGCAGGCCGTGTTGTCGAAGTGATTGAAACTGAATCAGTTATTAAGGATCCTGAGAAACCTGCAGTATTTGATAATGAACTGCCAGTCAGAGGAGTAGTTGAATTTAAGAATGTATCATTCAGGTATCCCGGAGCCAGTGAATATGTCCTTAATAATATTAGTTTTATTGCAAAACCTGGCCAGACAACAGCTTTCATAGGTTCAACAGGTTCCGGTAAATCAACTGTTGTAAACCTGCTGCTGCGTTTTTACGATGTCAGCTCTGGCTGCATAACTGTTGATAACCTTGATATAAGAAGTGTTACACAGCATGACCTGAGAAATAAAATCGGATATGTCCCCCAGAAAAGCATGCTTTTCAGCGGGACTATTGAAAGTAACTTAATATATGCTGACGAGAATGCGGACATGGATACAATTGTAAAAGCAGCCGAGGTTGCCCAGGCAATGGAATTTATAAGTGCAAAGCAGGAAGGTTTTAATGCAGAAATATCACAGGGCGGCAAAAATGTCTCAGGGGGGCAGAACCAGAGACTTTCAATTGCCAGGGCTTTAGTAAAAAAACCTGAGATTTTAATCCTTGATGACTGCTTTTCTGCGCTGGATTTTAAAACTGATGCTGCGCTTCGCAGCGCATTAAAAACTTATTCAAAAAACAGCACTGTGATCATTGTAGCTCAGCGTGTGGGCACAGTAATGAAAGCCGAGCAGATAGTTGTGCTTGATGAAGGAAGAATAAAAGGCACAGGAACTCATAAAGAATTAATGGAAAGTTGCGAAACTTACAGGGAGATCGCATATTCACAGTTAAGCAGAGAGGAACTGGCATGAGTGAAAGAAACAGGCAGTTTTCAACGCAGCAGGACAGCAGGCCAAAGCCAATGCGCGGGCCAATGGGTTTTGGCGGCCATGGCAGAGTCATTGGAATGAGGGGAGAAAAGGCCCGTGATTTCAAGGGTACAATGTCCAAATTCCTTAAATATATTGGAGAATTTAAAGTACTTGTCCTGATTGTCATTTTGTTTGCAGTTGCTTCAACAGTATTTGCAATAATAGGCCCAAAAATCATAGGAAAGGCAACCACAAAACTGTTTGAAGGTGTAATGGGAAATATTGCAGGGACGGGCACGGGTATAGATTTTCAATATATAGGAAATATTATTCTGCTTGCACTCGGACTTTATATGATAGCAGCGATTTTTTCATATATTCAGGGCTGGATAATGTCCGGGATTTCAATGAAAGTCACTTACAGGTTAAGGAAAGATATTTCTGAAAAAATAAACAGGATGCCCCTCAAGTATTTTGACGGCACTAATTATGGAGAGGTCCTTTCCCGTGTTACAAATGATGTTGATACAATAAACCAGACTTTGAATCAGAGCCTTTCTCAAATCATTACTTCAGTGACAACTGTAATCGGTGTTCTTATTATGATGTTTACAATAAGCTGGATAATGACACTTGTTGCCATTCTTATTGTGCCCATGTCTTTTGTCCTTGTAATGCTTGTAATAAGACGCTCTCAAAGGTTTTTCAAACAGCAGCAGGACTATCTGGGGCATGTAAACGGGCATGTTGAGGAGATTTATGGAGGCCACAATGTAATGCGTGCTTTTAATGGAGAAGAGAAAAGCAGCAGAAAATTTGATGAATATAACAATGTGCTTTATGGCGCAGCCTGGAAATCACAGTTTCTTTCAGGAATGATGATGCCCATCACATTCTTCATTGGAAATATCGGTTATGTAGCTGTTGCGGTCATTGGAGGATGGCTTGCTATCCGGGGCAGTATGGCTGTCGGTGATATCCTGGCTTTTATTTTATATGTGCGCTCTTTTACGCAGCCGATATCGCAGCTTGCAAATATTTCTAACATATTGCAGCAAACTGCTGCATCTGCAGAGCGCGTATTTGAGTTCCTTGATGAAAAGGAAGAAGAGCCGGATACAAAAAATCCTGTAAAGCTTGATTCAGTTACAGGGCTGGTGGAATTCAGAAATGTTCATTTTGGCTATAACCCTGACAGAATAATAATCAGGGATTTTTCAGCAACTGTTAATCCGGGACAGAAAATTGCTATTGTCGGGCCGACCGGTGCAGGAAAAACAACAATGGTTAAATTGCTTATGCGTTTCTATGATGTAAATGGCGGCGGAATATATATAGACGGACATGATATCAGGGATTTTAAACGCAGTGATCTGCGCTCAATATTCGGTATGGTCCTCCAGGACTCATGGCTGTATAACAGCACAATTATGGAAAATATAAGGTATGGGATGCTGGACGCAAATGATGAAGAGGTAAAAAAAAGTGCAAAAATTGCAAATATCGACCATTTCATACTTGCCCTCCCGAATGGATATAATCATGAGTTAAATGAGGAGACTTCAAATATATCCCAGGGACAAAAACAGCTTATAACAATAGCAAGAGCAATATTATCTGACCCGAGAATACTTATACTGGACGAAGCCACAAGTTCAGTGGATACACGTACGGAGCTTCTTATACAGAAAGTAATGGATGAGATGATGACGGGAAGGACAAGTTTTATTATTGCCCACAGGCTCAGCACGATACGAAATGCTGACCTTATACTTGTTATGAATGAAGGAGATATAGTGGAGCAGGGAACTCATGTCGAACTTTTAAAAAAGGGCGGGTTTTATGCAAATATGTATTACAGCCAATTTGAAAACAGCCAGAGCCAAGTTCAGCACAAAACAGCCGCAGGTAGCACTTAGCGTTATCGCATCATTATGTATCATTATATAAGTTCTATGCTACAAGTTCCTATGCTCTCATATCAGGCAAGTCGGAAAATAACCGAGAAAGTTGAGCCTTTTCCGACTATGCTTTCAGCATGTATATTTGTGTGATGTATCTCAGCGATTTCCTTTGCAATGGAAAGGCCAAGACCCGTGCCATTATTATGAAATTCCACAGCATTATTTGAGCGGAAGAATTCATTAAAAATCAGCCCTATATTTTTTTCCGGTATTCCTATCCCATGGTCTTTTACTGCAATGCTTACCTGTGAAGCTCCGGTTTTATTTATTATTACATCAATTTCTGTTCCGTCAGCAGAATAATTAATTGCATTCTCAATGAGAACTGTGAATAAAATATCTATTTGCTTTGCATTTCCCCTAATATAGAAAGATTCAAGAGGAGGTTTAAAGTTTATTTTTATATCTTTTGCCTGTGCGATTACCTTGCATTTCTGTATTGATGCCGCAAGTATGTCAGTAATGTCCAGTCTTTCTATAATCATATCTTCAGCATCCCTGGACTTTAGTTTTGCAAGCTCAAGCATCTCTTTTATGACATTTGTCAGCATTTTACATCTTTCCCTTATTTTCAATACGATGTCTCTTGTCTGATGCGACAGCTGGCCGGCATAGCCTTCAAGCATGATGTCAACATAACTCTGTATTGCGGCAAATGGCGCTTTTAGCTGATGCGTGGCATATAAGAGGTACTTTGTTTTTTCCTCATTCATTTCCTGAAGCTTGTGGCTGAGTTTTTCATATTCGAGCATTTCTTTTTCAAGTTCAACATTTGTTCTTTCCAGCTCTTCTGTCCTCTCAATTATTTTTTGTTCAAGATTATTTTTATATTCATTGAGATTTAAATTTATCTCATTGTAAGCATCGAGAAGATTGTATATTATCCTTGATCCCTCTGCACCAATAAGACTGATTTCAGGAGATTTTTTTACGCTGAGATCTTTAAAAACATCCGGGTTTCCGGTTGCTTCAAAAATGAGATTGACTTCTCCATCTGAAAGAATAGTTCCGTAACTGGTAATGAATTTTATATTATGCTGTTTTGCAAACAATACTCCTGCCGCATTGGGGTTTATATCGCAAACATACTTTATAATCACTCCCGGAATGTCAAGCAGGACCTTAAGCAGCGCAAGTCCGCCGTTTCCTGCACCTATTAATGCTATTACGCCTTCATTCATCTTTTTTCCTTTATTTTTGATATATTGATATTGTACAATGATAAATAGATTCTATGAACAGTTAATTATCATTTTAAAATCAAAAAATTA
>MWAX01000161.1 GCA_002068775.1 Actinobacteria bacterium ADurb.Bin346
TATAAGCTACTAATAAAGATGCTGATATTGTTATTACAGGGAAAAGTGTAGATTGCATTCCTACTCCAAGTCCTTTTATTATAACTGTTGCTGGTCCTGTTGAAGCAGCTGAAACTATATCATTTACAGGTTTTTTATGTTTTTCTGTATAATATCCTGTTACAAAAGCAACTACCATTCCAGCTATTAGTCCTGCTGCTATTGCCCCAAGATATTTTAATCCCATTCCCATATAGCTTATTACTCCGTAAGCTCCAGCTATTGAAAGTATTCCTGCTATTGTTGTTGCATTATTTATTTTAGAGTGTATTTTCTTTGGATTATTTGTTTTAACTGTAAATGTAGCTATTATACTTGATAATATTCCTACAACTGCAAGCATAAGCGGCAGTATTAAAAAAGGATTAAATCCTTCTTTAGGTCCCAATGTAAATCCTAATGCCATTGCAGCTATTAATGATACAACATAAGATTCAAAAAGATCTGCTCCCATTCCTGCAACGTCTCCAACGTTATCTCCAACATTATCTGCTATTGTAGCAGGGTTTCTAGGATCATCTTCTGGTATTCCAGCTTCTACTTTACCAACAAGATCTGCTCCAACGTCTGCAGCTTTAGTGTATATTCCTCCACCAACTCTTGCAAATAGTGCTATACATGAAGCTCCCATTCCAAATCCTTCTACTATATGTATATCTTTAAATATCATATATAGTATAGTTATTCCAAGTATTCCAAGTCCAACAACAGACATTCCCATTACAGCTCCACCTGCAAATGATACATCAAGTGCTTTTGACATTCCTGATTTTTGAGCTGCTATTGCTGTTCTTCCGTTTGCCTTTGTAGCTATTCTCATTCCGATATTTCCAGCAAGTGCCGATGTAAAAGCTCCTATAACAAATGTCAAAGCTGTCATTGGAGTTACAAATTTCCCAAGTATTACTGCTACTACCACTACAACCGCTGCAAGTATTTTATACTCTGCGCTAAGAAATGCCATTGCACCTTCTCTTATTGCTGCAGTTATTTCACTAACTCTCTCATTGTCAATTCCGAATTTTGATACTTTCATTGCGAAGTATAGTGCTGCTATTATTGCTACTACTCCTCCTGCAATTCCCATGTAAAGCATGTTTTCCAAAAAACTCCCTCCTCGTTAATTTTTATTAATAATAGTATCGATATCTTATCATATTTTTGATTAAAAATGAAGCATTTTATTAAATATGATTATCTCTACTTATTTTTTAAAAAGATTTAAAATAACTGTAACTATAATACTGAAAATTATGCTTGTTGTAAGCGGTATATATAGTGAAAACGACTTCTTTTTTATTAAAAAATCCCCCGGCAGTTTTCCTATAAAATTTACCTTGTCAAACAAATAAAGCACTACACCTGCAAAAAGTATTAAAGAGATGGCAAAATATGCAAAAGAAAAAGGAGCGCGAATAGTCTCCGTGCACGGGGAGACTATTGCTGAGAGTGTGGAGCCGGGTACAAACAGACAGGCAGTGGAATCCGGACACGTGGATCTCCTGGCTCACCCGGGGTTTTTAACGCTGGAAGAAGCCAGAATAGCAGCAGAAAATGATATATATATTGAAATTACCCGAAGGGAAGGCCACTGCCTTACCAACGGAGCAGTGGCAAGTGTTGCTAAAAAAGCAAATGCAAAACTGCTAGTTAACAGTGATGCCCACAGCCATTATGACCTGTATAACCCCGGCAGGCAAAAAATCATAGCCATGGGGTCGGGCCTGTCAGAAACTGATGCAAATGATATCCTTGAAAAAAATACTGCAATGTTTTTGTCAAAACTTGGATATCGATTATTTTAAACTTATATCATCAACAACTGCTCAACCGGAGGATTAAAATGAATGAACAAATGGATAGACAGAAACCTGAAGAAATAAAACCACAGATTGTGGGGGAGCCAGCCCCGGAGGATAAGGCAAGCGGAATGGCAATTGCGGCAATGGTGACAGGCATTGTCGGAATTGTATGCGCCTGGATAATAGGATTAAATTTTGCTTTAGGCCTGGCCGCCCTTGTACTTGGAATAATAGAGTTTAAAAGAATTCAGGAAGGCCAGTCTAACCAGAAAGGCAAAGGAATGGCGCTGACAGGAATAATACTTGGCAGCCTCACGCTTTTTGGTGCTCTCATGTACATAATTATAGCAGTGGTCAGCGCAGTCAGTTTTTCTACCTGGCTCCCTTCAATTCTGAATAATTTCAGCTCCTATTATTAATATATTTAATATATAAATAAACGATTTTAAAGAAGCTGAACAGGTGGTAAGAAATAGAAAATCTATATGAGCTGCTTAAGCTTATCGGTCAGGGTGCCTGCCACCAGAAAATTGATCTTTGTTTTCAGTACATGGATTTAGTAATGCCGCTGTGTTCAAGGTGCACAGGGCTGTACACAGGTTTTATTGTTTCGTTTGCAATACTTGTGCTTGTTGAGCGCAAAAGCAGGAGAGGGCTGCCGCAGAAAAAAATAACCATTTCTCTTATAGTTTTTACTGCTCTGATGGCAGGAGAATCCACGCTCTCTTTTTTGCATTTTATTCCTACTCTAAAAATTTTCAGATTTTTAACCGGATATCTGGCAGGATGGCTCGCTGCTCCAATGATAGCAGGCTTAATGAACAATGTTGCCGTCGATATAAAACAATCTGTAAACGGAGGCTATGTCTCAAACAATAAAATAATTATAAAATGGCTGAGCCCCGCACCTTTTTTTGCTGTTCTTTTTTATTTTACATATAAAAAAGCCCTGATATTCTGGAGCATATTTTCTCTTGCAGGGATGGCTTTTTTTATTGCATCAATGATTTTTATTCTCATCTTTTCTACAGGTGGAAGGCTCTCAAATTCGGTGAGCAGACCAGGCAGGTATATATTATTTTTTTTCCTGTCTTTAATTATATCTGTAATTTTAATAATGGCATCTTCATGGCTTAAAATACTGATAAGGCAGTATTTGCAATTTTAACTTTTACTGCAACAATGTTATGATTTTAAAAAATAAATAAAGGTTTGAAGAGATGGATAAAATATTATATATAGACTGCTTTTCAGGCATTAGCGGCGATATGATGGTCGGGGCATTTCTTGACATGCAATATAAAGGAATAGACCTTGAATTCTTTCAAAATGCACTCTACGGATTGGAAGTAAAAGGTTATTCAATAAACGCATGCAAAAAAATGCGGGGGTCCATCATGGCTACTAAATTTAATGTCATTGTTGAAGAGCAGCAGCCACCCAGAAATTTTGAAGCAATTAAGTGCCTGGTTTCAGGTGCCAGGCTGGAGGATGAAGTTAAAAAAACAGTAATTAAAATGTTTTCCATAATTGCAGAAGCTGAAGCAAAAATTCATGGCACGAAACTTCAAAAAGTGCATTTCCATGAAGTTGGCGCTGTCGATTCAATTGTGGATATTGTTTGTGTTGCGCTGGCAATCAATAAACTGTCTCCCCGCGCAATCTACAGCAGAAGCATCCCTCTTGGAAGTGGAAAGGTAAACACAATGCACGGTGTGATTCCCGTACCGGCTCCTGCAACTGTTGAGATATTGACGGGGTTGCCTGTTTATGGCGGAGGATTTGATTATGAAGTCACGACTCCAACCGGAGCAGCTATTATTAAAACACTTGCAGATTATTTTGAAGACATACCTGAAATGACAATAGAGTCAGTAGGAAATGGTGCGGGAGCGGCTATGAATACAAATCACCTGGAGCACCGGGAGCAGCATGAGCAGCAGGGACACCGGGGGCAACAAGGGCAAAATAAGCATCAAAATCACCTGGAGCACCGGGAAAATTTAAAACATCCTGCAAATAGCGGTAAAAAAGAAGAACAGACCCTGCCTCCTGACATACTGAGGCTTATTGTTGGTACGACAACTGCTAAAAAATCTGAAGATAAGGTTTTACTTATTTCAACAAACATAGATGATGCAGCACCAGAAATAATAGGACATGTGCAGGAAATGCTTTTATCTTATGGAGCTCTGGACTGCTGGACAGAGCCTGTATTCATGAAAAAAAACAGATTAGCATCCAAATTATGTGTCCTTTGTAAAAATGAAAATATCGACGATGTCATGAAGCTGATATTTACAGGCACATCTTCATTGGGCGTAAGAGTACAGGAAATATCAAGGTATTGTCTTGACAGGGCTATAAAGAAAGTGAAACTGCCTTATGGTGAAGCCGATGTTAAAATCGGATACTTCAGGGGAAAACAGGTCACTGTTTCACCGGAGTACGAATCATGCAGGATTCTTGCTGAGTGTACCGGCAAGCCCCTGAAGGAGGTTTACCGTGATCTTATCCTCTTTTTTTCGAGTAAATAATATTTGAGTATGGATTGTAAAATAGCTGTTGTCGGCACTGCAAGAAGCAAACCAATCGGCCCAAGGAATGCACCGCTTGCAATAAGGACAAGAATCACAATAGCAGGATGTACTCCTACCTGAAACTTCATCACGTTCGGGCTGATGATATAATTATCCAGCTGCTGAACAGCCACAAAAAGCAGCACCACAAGCAGAGCTTTTAAGGGTGAAATAAAAAAAGCAGCGAGAGCTGCAGGCACTGCCCCCAGGATTGGCCCAAGAAATGGAATAAGGTTCAAAGCTCCGGCAATAAAACCGAGAAGTACAGCAAAATCCACTTTTAAAAGGAATAATATAAGAGTGCATAGAAACCCCACTATTATTGAGATGAGTATCTGTCCCCTTATATAACGGCCGCTGACAATATTTATTCTGTCTATTATCACATTTGCCGTATTTTTATATTTTTGAGGAAGTGCTTTTATAAAAAGCTCGCGCATTTTCCATGAGTCTTTAAGAATATAAATGCCAAGAAGGGGCCCTATTATGAAAGTTATAATTATATTGATAATAGACCTTGTAAATGCTGTCACGCTCTGTAAAAATGAAGAGCCTCCTCTGCCAATAGCATCAGCAATATACTGGTATACAAGAGTTGCATCAAACGGAAGGAACTCTTTTCCAAGCATATTTTCAATATTGTTAACTATGATACTTTTATTCATATACTGGTTTAGATTGTCTGTGAGGTTTGTGATGTAATCAGGAAGCTTTGAAATGAAAACAGTAAACTGATTAGCAACCATCGGTATTGTAAAAAAGAAAAAAGTGAAGAAAAACCCCGTAAATATAATATATGCAATAAATATCGCTAAGCCCCTTTTCATTTTCCGGGAAAGCCAGCTTACAAGAGGCGTGAGCAGGTAAGCGATACCTGTAGCCACAATCAATGGAAAAATTGCTATTCTTATCCTGTATAAGAGATAGAAGCCCAGAGAGACCAGCACAAGAAGACCAATTATTGACCAGCAATATATACCAACTTTTTTTATTCCCTCTGTATTTTTTAAGGGTTTTTTTATTCTCATATATTACCAGAAATATTTTTTTAAATTATATAAACATTTCCATTATATGACAACAATTTGTATTTTACTGTGAATGCAATATATATAGACGCATTTTAATTGAAGTAGTATGCCAATTGTGATAAAGTTTTTATTCAAAATAAATGGACACTATAAAAATTACTTTCAGTACAGGCAGAGTAAAAGGATAATATGCCCGAGGAATCAATAAATATTTTTATCAGTAATATTTATGCAATAGCAATCTTTACCGGATTATTTGCAGCAATATTTCTTTGCCTGTTTTTTATTTCAAGAGTTCTAATTTTCAGGACCAGGAGATCAGCGCAGAGCCGCAGAGAAGAGAAAACAGCTCTCGATGCCGGAGACCAAAAACATGCCGGGACAATGTTAATTATAAGGAAAGACATTTACTTTAAAAAGAATCTGCTTGTTGCCGGTTTATTATTTATATTTACAGCATTGTTTATTATCCTTATTTTGCTCTCATTTCTATTTGCCACACAATTTCGTATGGACGGCAGTTTTTATATGATTTTTGCAATAATATTTATAATCCTTGTAATGACTGTTTATATAGTCAGGTCAAAATTACTTGAAAGATAATATTTTCTAAATCTATGAGGTCACTTGTAAAAAATAATCTTAATATTATTGTTGCGGGCTTTGGTTGCTGTAAGCAGGAAATACTGGCAACAACCGGCCCAACTTATGATATATCAAGATTTGGAGTTAATTTTGTCAGTGTCCCGGAAGAAGCAGATGTTCTTGTCATACAGGGATTCTACAATGAAATCGGGGAAGAAAGACTGCTTGAGATTTACAGCAGGATGAAAAAACCCAAATGGGTGATAGCAACCGGCAAGTGCATAGTGGACAGATGTCTTCTTAATGAAGACTATAATTTTACTGAAAGGCTTGGGAAAATAATTAATGTTGATTTTTATGTACCCGGCTGCCCTCCCAGGCCAGAGGCTTTTATTTATGCAGTTCTGAGACTGCTTGAGGCAGGACAGTAATACATGCATAAACTGACAGAAAAAGATGTTATTTTTAAGATATCATTTTTAATTTTCTGCTTAAAAAATTGAGAACGGATAAATAAAAATTGGCTAAAGAATTATATGACGGGATATATTCTTCTCATAAGACAGTATTTATTGAAAAGATTGAAAAGAACCTGGGCTTTTATCTAAAAGACCATATCCTTGAGATAAAAAAACTTGGACAGGAATTACTTTGCGCTATCAGGCTTTCGGATCTGGACGATGTTTGCCAGGAACTTAATAAAAATCCGGAATTTGATATTAATATCTTAAACTCCGTAAGCCATTATAAAAGCAGAAATAAGCATTGTCTTTTAATAGATCTTTCATCTGTCAGCAATAATTTCTCTATGCTGCTCAAAGTGGTTATGCCGCTGCCGGGAGATGCAGAAACCAGTCAGATTATGCAGTTATTTGAATCCTCAATATCAGTATTAAAAAAGACATTTGAGGCTGCAGAGTTTTTCTCTGAGAGGAAAAACCTGCAGGAAGACAGCAGCGATATTATAATTCAGGCACAGCAAATAGACGGACTGGACTGTTTTGATTTATATCTCTCGACAGAAGAGGACATGATAAAAAAAGCGTTTATAGATACAGGCATTGCAAGAGTTTCATCAAAAGAACTCCACAAAAACACTGTTTTACCTGATGTTCTTTCATGCATAAGCCGCTATGACCATTCTGCCGGTCTTTTTCCGGAACTGTGCATATGCCTTTCTTTTGAAGAATTGATGCAGCTGAAAGTGCCCAGGAGGGTGCAATATATAAGAATGCTTTTAAGTGAGCTTTACAGAGTTTCCAGCCATCTATACTTTGTATCACGAATTGCAAAAATCATTGGAGCAGAACTTGTATATAATCTTGTATTGCTTGAAAGAGAAAGAGCCTTAAGGCTGATAGAGCTTATTACCGGCTCGCGAATAAGCCCTAACTTCATAAGGATCGGCGGAGTAAAAAATGACCTTAATGCAGATAAGATAAAAGCAGCCAGAGAAACAATTGAAATACTTTACAGAAAGGTACGCAATATAGAAGCGCTTCTTCTTGATAACTCAGTAATATCCGCAAAGTTAAAAAACAGAGGTTCAGTCGATAGAGAAACTGCATTACTTTGCGGTGTCACAGGACCGAACCTCAGGGCCTGTGGCGCAAGATATGATATAAGAAAAAACCGGAACCTGCTTTTATATAAGGACATGTCTTTTATAATTGCTCTGGGAAAATACGGCGACTGTCTGGATAGAGTTCTGGTAAGGTTCAGGGAGATATACCAGTCAATAAAAATCATAGACCAGGCAGTTAATGACCTGCCCGAGGAGCACATAAAAAAACTTATAAATCTTTCAGACCTGGCAATTCCTTTTACTGAAATGATATCCAGTGTTGAATGTCCGCACGGCGTATTTAAAATATTTATGGAAATACAAGATGAATTAATACAGAATATTATTGTGCTCAGCCCCTCAAAAAACAGCGTCTATCTTGCAGAAAGAATACTGCCGGACTCAAGATTTGAGGATGTCGAGCTTATTCTAGCAAGTCTTGATATAAACAGCGGTGAGCTAATATCCTGAAAAGTGCTTAAAAATATTAAAAATATAAAATCGTGACATTGGTCACCAGGTTGTAAAAAAATTATTAAATATGTGTAATTATGCTTATTATATTTAAAAAAGTCATATACATATACCTGATACTTGGGCTGAATATTTATTTCTGTTCCTATTTTTTAAGCAAAATCTCTGCAAGGACTGAGCTGCGCAGAGGATATGTGGCTGCCAGGGCAGGCGGTTTTGGACGTCCCTTTGCCAGCATATTCAAGTATATGTCCAAGGAGCACAGATTAAGCGTCTGGGAAATGCTGCTGTTCTTTTTTTCATTCTTTATATGGACTGTAATACCATTTTCGCAATCATTGATAATTATCAAATTTGATTTTGATATCATAGCTGTCATATTATTTTACCTTGTGCTTGTTTTTCTAATAATAATAAATGCCTGCAGCAGCTCATACGGCTTCATATATAATAATTTTTCCAGAAAAATCCTGATGATGTTCACATTCTTTATACCGCTGTTGTTCTGTATTGCAAGCATTGTACTTATCAGCAGGACTCTAAACCTAAAAGAGATCGTGGGCTCGCAATATCAGTACTGGAACATAATATTCCAGCCGCTCGGTTTTATAGCAGCAGTAACATCAGTTGTTATGCAGCTTAAGATGCTTGGCCTTACAGGAAAAAACCCTATTCTTTACTCTGAAACAGCAGAAAAAGAAGGGGCAGGTTTTGGCAGGCTTGTTAACAGGACAGCAGAATATTCAATAATGTTTTTTCTGATCGTGATTATTGTACTGCTCTATCTTGCCGGCTGGGAAAGATTTTTCCTTATTAATGGAAATGTGATGTTTGGAATTAAATTCTATGTAGTTTTCTTCTTATTATTGTTTATTGATAAGGCAACGCCGAAGCTTAACGATTTTTATTATCTGAAAAGCGTAAACTTCAAGTTTGTGATACCCATCTCAGTTATCAATTTTTTGCTGACTATGGTATTTTTTATTCTGAGAAATATATATAATCTGATTTGATTTTTTAATTGACAGGTGGTTTTAGCTATATGAGACCGGTAATAAGAGATTTTTTTATAGAGTTTGGCAATATGTTCCGTAAGCCCAGGACTGTTGTATATCCAAAAGAAAAAATAATAATCCCGGATGGAAGCAGGGGCATACCAAGGCTCAAGCTTGACCTGGATTCTCTGGAAGTGCTCTGCAATGGTTGTGGAGACTGTGCAAAAGCCTGTTCCGCCAGATGCATTAAAATAAAAAGAGGCATAGATGAAAACGGCAGGGAATTTTTAGAAGAGTTTAACATAGATCTTAACAGTTGTATTTTTTGCGGCAATTGTGTTGAGGTTTGTGAAAGGAAAGCAATTGAAATGACATACAGGCACCAGCTTGCCGATCAGGACAGAAACTCCTTCAAAATGGAAAAACAGGATTTAATAAAACAGGCGGATTATTCAATAAGGGATTTTTGGACAAAATAATGGATGGCAAATTAATTTTAGGATTCCTGAATTACTTAATGCTCAGTCTCATTTTTATTTTTGGACTGATTTCTCTGGCTGTAAAAGACCAGAAGAAGAAGCTCTCTTTTCTTTTCTTCATGCTTTTTTGCTCAGGTATATTGAGCTACCTTTTCTTTGCTAAAATAGCCTTTATGCTGCCTGGAATAATGCTGCTGTTTTTTTGTCTTTCAGTTTTAATTATGGTTGCCGGTCAGGAATATTTTGGTTATGGCAAACCACTGATCAAAGCCGGGAAAGAAGTTATGCCGGAAAGGCATAGCAGAGGCTGGTTTAATCCGGGAGTTATCATTAATCTTCTCTTATCTTTAATATTATGCATTGGTGCAGGAGTTTTATTTTATTATTTTAACAGAGATTTTTACCAGGACCTTGTACTGGTAGATACTTTTAAAGTCGCAGAAATGCAGCAGATCGTAAATAATATAGGGTTAAATTATATGGCAGCAATCCTGATTATTTTTTGCGGGCTTGCCTCTTCATTTTTCTGGTTTTTGTGCATACTGGATAAAAAAGGTGATAAAAGTTGAACCTCCAATTCATAATACTATTCAGTTTTGCCATATTTTTACTTGGAATATTCGGGCTGACTTTTTACAGAAGCCTTTTATCTGTGCTGATCTCTTTTCAGCTTATAATTTTTTCAGCAACAATCAATTTTTTCGGGTTCTCATTATTTCTTTATAAGGCAATGACATGGGACAAGATATTTATATTTTTTGCTTTTATCTCAATATATCTCGTGCTGTTCTCGATAGTATTTTATAATTATTCGATACAGACTGGAATCTATGAGCTTGATGTAAAAAATGACTTCAGGTTTTTCAGATTCAGCAAGTCCGACTGGTGGGGAGAAGATAAAATTGGAGAAGATTAAAGCCCTGCTTGACAGCATATACCCGTTCTATCCTGTATTATTTATACTGGGTTCCGGCATAATCACTGTATTTTTTGGCATGTCCGGCAGGAAACCAGTTAAGTTATTTATAATAATACTCACTGCATGCTCAATAGCTGCAGGTATTTTTATAAATATATATTCTTATAACCTGAAAGGAGAATTTTCAAATTTTCTTTTTAATTTCAGCGGCCTTCAGGTTGCACTCACATCCATGGTTTTATTTTCTGCTTTAAACGCACTGCTGTTTTTATGCTTGTTTAATTTTAGAAAAGATAATTTGATAAAAATAATCCTTATGTTTGATTTATGTATTTTATCCTTTATTTTTTTCATTCCATCTGTAAATTTTATAGTGATGTTTTCAAGCCTGACGTTTTTTATAACAGGTGTTTTTCAGCTTGTAACATCCTTAAACAGAGGTGTCTTTTTAAGTTCAATGCCCGAGTATACAATAAAAAACAATATTATAAGGTTTTTTCTGTTATCTGCATTATCTTTGCTATTAATGTTCCTGGGATTTTCCCTTCTTTTTGGAGCCACAGATTTAAAAACCTTCAGCCAGGTGCTCGAATCAGATTTTAAAAACACCTCTCTTATTAAAACAGGGTTTTTCATTATCCTGCTGAGCGCATTTTTATTTTCAGGGTTTGTACCGCTGCACAGTCCTTATATGAAAATGCAGAAAAGGATTGAGAAGTCCTCAACAAGCATAATATGGCTTTTATATATTTTAGCGGGAATAATTTTGCTTTTAAAATTAAAAGATATCTTTTTCTTTTTTCTTGACAGTGATAATAAATACATAATAATTGCACTCCTTGTGGTTTCAGCAGCTTGTGTTTTTGCCGGAAATCTTGGAGCTCTTAAAACTACGAGCATAAGAAGGATCTTTTCATTTTTTGTACTTTCAATCCTGGGAACTTCAGTCCTCGGTTTTGTGCAGTATGGGCTCGGATTGTTTGACGGGACAACTGTTTTAAAATATATAATTTCGAACTGTATACTTCTTGGTGTGACTTATATGCCGCTGATGCTGGTATTTTACTCACTTGAAACAAATGGTGACGACTCTCTTGAAAGACTAAGAGGGTTTGGCAAAAGAAATATTTATCTTTCCATTAACATGGTCATTATCATGCTTTCATTAAGCGGGCTTCCGGGTACCTATGGTTATCTTTCAAGGATGTCTTTATTATCTGTATTCCTGAGCGATTATCGTACAATTATTGACCAGTCGGGCGGGAACTTTATCTCAGGGCTGAAAATTTCAAACATGCTGGTCGCCTTTATTTCATGGGCTTTTATTGCAGCAAACATCATAAGGCTGATCGTTGTGATTTATGGCAAAGAAATCACAAAAAAGGACATATATGCAACGGATTTACAATCCCGGGAAGTTATAGAAAACTCCGGCACTGTAAAAAGTAAAACTGTGCAGGGAAGTGCTTTTATACCTGTTTTCATTTATATTTATGTGACAATCTTCACCCTGCTGATAGTACTTACAGGAGTTGCGGGGCTACTGGAGATTCTCGGATTAAAAACATTATTTAGCGGATTCAGCATTTTAAGCCTGAATTTTTAAAACCCTGCAGGCATGGACTTTTTAAAAACCCGCAACTTTAAACTGGAAAGCACTTACTTCGAGCGGTTAATTTAAAAATACTTTCTTATCATGGAGACTTACAATAAAAGATTTAATTTAAAGCATCTTCTTATAATCATTTTTATACTTGTCATAGTGCTTGCAATTGTTATCAGCATCAGCCAGTTTACTTTCAGAAAAGAATACCAGCCGCCAACAGCCCTTATCAACATGCTGCCAAGATATAGGGTCATAGACATGGATAATATCCCGATAAAAAGTGATAAAGACGGCGACGGCATCAATGATCAGAAGGATATTCTGATGGGGGCTAAAAGTCAGCTTATAGAGCCGGCAGTAAATATTTTCAGTGAGGGCTTAAATGAAACCAACTATTATAATGGGGGAGATCCGCCACCCGGACTTGCAGTTTGCACTGATATAATTGCAAGGGCTTTTAAGGCAGCAGGTTTTGATATAAGGCAGCTTGTCTACGAAGATATCAGGGATAATTTTTCAGAATATCCTTTAAGAACCCTCTGGGGACAAACCAGGCCGGACAAGGATATAGATTACAGGAGAATACAGAATCTTGAGATTTTTTTTAAAAGAAATGCCAAAGCTCTTACCCTGACTTTCAATTACACAAGTGAGCAGGATTTAATGAAGTGGCTGCCGGGAGATATTGTTTTTTTTGACATGGACAGGGATGGATATACAGATAATGCAGGGATAATCTCAGATTTCACTACAAGAAAGGGAATACCAAAAATAATTTATAATTATATAGATCCGGGACACACCATAGAGTCAGAAATCCTGACAACTGCAAAGATAACAGGCCACTACAGGTGGCAATGACAGGTTAAAACAGGAGCAATACTTAAACTGGTACGAAAATCTGCACTATTAAAATTATAAATCAGGATGTGATATTACCTGCCTGAGGCATCAGCTATGAAGAATGAATTTTTGAGGCTCAGAATTCGTTTACTATATCAACTTTATATTGTATACTTTAATCAATGCCAATCAGTTCAAAAAAAAGTTTAAACAAGCTACATGAAGAAATATCAATATGTAAGCAATGCCTTGACCTTGTAAAGACCAGGAAAAATACAGTTCCCGGCAGAGGTGCCCCAAACTCAAAGTTGATAATAGTCGGATTTTATCCTGAAGAAGTCGCAGGCAGTAAAGAAGGATTGCCGGATACAGAAAGCAGGCAGGATATTTTAATGAAGAAAATGCTGGCAGGTGCCGGTCTTTCACTTGATACTGACACATACATCACTTATCTGGTAAAATGCACTCCGCAAAACGCAAATATTGCGGAAGAGGACGCCGGACAAAAAAAATATGTCCCATCAGAAAAGCACATATCAAACTGCATCAATTATTTTACTGAAGAAATTTCAATAATTACGCCACACATCATAGTATCTCTTGGGATTGATGCCTCAAATATAATACTCAGGGATTTCTTTTCTTCTGCAAGGAAACATACAGATATGTCAAAGCTGCACATGAAGCTTTTTGAAAATCCGTCATTTAAGCTGGTCCCTTTCTACAGCCTGCAGGAAGTGCTGGATGGTTCAGTGAGCGAACTCAGGTATCTTGAAGACTTCAGGAACCTTTCGAAATTATTCAGAATAGTTTAAGTCAATTAACGGCAGCCGCCTATTCAACAAGATATACATATATTTTCCTTCTGCCATACCTGTAGCATTCATCAAGTGAATCAAAACAAAGATCTATGCGGTTTCCCTTAATCCATCCACCGGTATCGGCAGCAATTGCTTCGCCATACCCTTCTATGAATACTTTTGTCCCGAGCCTGATAGTTCGCGGGTCCACAGCGACAATACCTTTTCTTGCGCGCAGCCCTGTAGCGGTTACACCATCGCCATTGAGCCCGCCTCCCCCTGCATAATATGCTGTTGCAACCATGGTTATTTCTCCGGAAAGCGTTATTCCGGCAGGCTGTATCCTGGCAATCCGCTCTTTTATTGCAGCCAGTATCTGAGCAACATTTGCTTTTTCCTGCTCGACTTTTTCAAGCAGATATTTGTCTTTATCAAGGTTTTCTTTCAGGACAGTCTGTTCTTTTTCCCTTTCTTTTTTTACAGATTGCATTTCTTTTTTCTTTTCCTCAGATTTCCGCATTATCCTGTCATAACTTTCCTTGTCAAGTCTTAATGCCTCAATTAACTGGGCATCTCTGCGCATGATGTTCCGGAATATATAAAGAGTTGTTATGAATTCATTTATGTCCCTGGCGGAAGTAAGGAGTTTAATCACATTATTTTTACCATATTTATATGAATAAATAACTCTTTCGGAAAGCAGCACTTTTTTTGTATCGATACTTTTCTCTATGTCAATGCGTTGTTTTGTCAAGTCCTGAAGTTCAAGCTCAAGCCCTGTGATTATTTCTGCAAGCCTGATGATTTCGGTTTTTTTCGTTTCTATTAATGCTTCGACTGCAATTATTTCTTCAATAAGGCCCTCCTCTTCATCGCTTAAAGCTGCAATTTGATTGCTCAGCTCTTTTAATGTCAGGGCCTCTATTCTCGAAGGGCAAGCAAAAGAAAACTCAATGCAGAGCATTGATGCCAGCAGAAAAAAAATCACTGTTTTAATCAATTTATTTTTATATTTATTTATCAAGACAAAAAACCGTTTAGTAAAATAATATTCTTATACGCATGATTTTTTTAGAAATAGATTATATTATTTTAAACCTTTAATCTATATATTATAAGGTATTTTACAATATGCTGTTTTGATATTTAAAATCAAATATCACTTCAATTAAAAAAATTCTTAATGTATAATCACGCTTAATAGAAAAGGGGATACCTAAAAGAAAGGAGAAGCTATGGCAAAATATCAGGATCTCGCAGACGCCATCATTGCAGGTGACAATGTCAAAAGCAAGGAAATAACACAGAAGCTTGTTGACAGTGGCGTCAATGCCATCGAAATACTCAACGATGGCCTGGTGCCGGGAATGGAGGTTGTTGGCGCAAAATTTAAAGCCAACGAGATGTACATTCCTGAAGTACTGATTGCGGCAAGGGCAATGCATGCAGCAATGGATATCATCAAACCAATGCTTTCAGAATCCGGAGCAGAAATGAAGGGGACAATAGTGATAGGTACAGTTCAGGGCGACCTTCATGATATTGGTAAAAATCTTGTTGGCATGATGCTCGAAGGCGGAGGCTACACAGTTGTTGACGTCGGGGTGGATGTTCCTTCAGACAAATTTGTTGAGGAAGTAAAGAAAAGCGGAGCAAAAGTGGTTGGCCTTTCAGCATTGCTTACCACGACAATGCCTGTAATGAAAGACGTTATCAGCGCAATAAGAGCTGATGCTGCAACAAAGAGTACAATGGTTATGGTTGGCGGCGCACCACTGACACAGGAATATGCAGATTCAATTGGCGCAAATGGTTATGCTCCTGATGCTTCAAGTGCAGTTGACCTTGCAAAGAAGCTTATGGGCTGAGAGAAAACCATAAAAAGCGGGCCGAAAGCAATAACAGTACTTATTAATTTCAAAAATTAATAGGGATATTAAATTAGAAGTGTCTAACCGAAGATAGGCACTTCTAATTTTTATAAGATAAGGTATTTTAAATTTCAGGTTCCGAGAGCTTTATAAAGGTTTGCCATTTCAATTGCAGAAAGCGCTGCCTGCCAGCCGCTGTTTCCCAGTTTTGTGCCCGCCCTTTCTATTGCCTGTTCCAGTGTATCAGGCGTTATAACACCAAAAATCACCGGAAAATCCATAGACAGCGCAGTCTGAGAAATGCCTTTTATCACTTCGCTTGAAATGTAGACATTGTGTGAGGTGTCACCTTTAAGAATTGCTCCGAGACATATTACGGCATCATATTTTTTTGACTGAGCCATTGCTTTTGCTGCTGCCGGTATCTCGAAAGCACCGGGCACCCATGCAACAGAGATGTCGGCTTTTTTGCAATTATGCCTTTCCAGGCAGTCAACTGCTCCATCCAGAAGCTTGCTGGTTATAAATTCATTATATCTGCTTATCACTACACCAAATTTCAGCCCGCTTGCGTCAAGCTTTCCTTCAAATACTTGCATTTTTCCTCCCTTAATTATTTTTAATTACTGTTTTTAAAAATGTACCCATTAAACTCTGAGTTTACTGCTGACATCGCAGCCTTATGGTAAAGTATTAATAAATTATTAAAATTATTTAAGCATATGTTTCAATTTGGTTTTTTTGGTCTGAAGATACCGCCTGTTGTTTTCATTTGGCTCAATGATAACGGGCAGTATTTTTGTAATTTTTATTCCATAACCCTCAAGGCCTATGATTTTTCTTGGATTATTAGTCATAAGCTGTATATTTGAAAGACCCAGGTCCGATAGAATCTGAGCGCCTATCCCGTAATCGCGCATGTCAGCTTCAAAACCGAGCTCAAGGTTTGCTTCAACTGTATCAAGGCCTCTATCCTGCAGCTCATATGCTTTCATTTTATTGCATAGGCCTATACCGCGTCCCTCCTGTGCCATATACAGAAGCACGCCATACCCTTTTCTGTTTATAATATTGAAAGCCTCGTCAAGCTGCTGTCCGCAGTCACATCTTTGTGAGCCAAATGTATCGCCTGTAAGACACTGGGAATGTACACGGACCGGCACATCATTCTTACCTTTGATATCCCCTTTTATAAAAGCTATGTGGATCTCTCCATCAATTATAGACTTATAAGTCACAGCCCTGAAAATTCCCCATTTGGTTGGAAGGCTTACTTCCGCAGCCCGTTCGATAAGTTTCTCTTTTGTTTTTCTGTACCTGATAAGCTCCTCAATAGTGATTATGGGGAGCCTGTGTTTTTTTGATAATTTTTTTATATCTGCAAGACGTGCAACTTCACCATCTTCACGTATTATTTCGCATATTACTCCTGCAGGGAACAAGCCTGCAATCCCTGCCAGATCAACTGCAGCTTCGGTGTGCCCCGCTCTTACAAGCACACCTCCATCATGTGCTCTTAGAGGAAAAATATGCCCGGGTATTGTAAAATCTTCAGGTTTAGATGCCGGATCTATAAAAGTTTTTATTGTAAGAGCTCTGTCACTGGCTGAGGCTCCTGAGCCTTTTTTTATCATGGAATCTACAGACATCGCCATTGAAGGGGACGAACGGGTCTGTTCAATGCGGCCTGATTTTTTAATTCTTGGGGGTGCTGCCGTATCCATCATTGGTATTTGCAGTTCCTCAAGTCTTTTATGCTCACAGGGCATGTAGAGCAAGCCCCTTCCGTGAGTCATAAAAAAATTTATGGATTCTACAGTCACTTTTTCAGCCGGTTGAAAAAGAACCCCCTCATTTTCTTCAGAGCGGTCATCGACAATAATTATTATTTTTCCTTTTTTGATTGCTGAAACGGAGTCCTCTATGCCTGAAAAAATCTTCTCATTTGATGAAACCATATTCCACCAGCTTCTCCTTTAAATTGTCGTCATTTTGATTTCCGGCGCCCACAGGATTTATGATTCCCGTGTCTGAAAGTATCCTGAAAATATACCTTGATAAAAGGTCCACTTCTATATTTACTTTATCTCCTTCTTTAACGCGGGACAGCGACGTGTTTTCAAATGTGTGCGGGATTATTGCAACTGCAAAGAAACCCCTGTCCGCTTCTGAAACAGTTAAGCTGATTCCGTCCAGCGCAACGGAGCCCCTTGGAGCAAGAAAGGGCGAAAGACCTTCAGGAATTTTGAGTTCTATCCTGTATGAATTACCCTTTTTTTCAATCCCTGTTATTTCTGCAGTGCCATCCACATGGCCGCTGACGAAATGCCCGCCAATTTTTGCAGAAGGGGTGAGAGAGCTTTCAAGGTTTACAATTTTTCCTGCTCCCATATTTTTAAAAGTAGTTTTTTCAAGTGTTGAATATGAAATATCACAAATAAATCCTGAAGGCTTTAATTTTTTTACAGTCAGGCAGCAGCCATCCACAGCAACGGAATCACCGGCTGAAAGGCCTTTCAATATCTGATTGCATGAGATTTCAATAAGCTTGCATTCATTGCCTTCGCTGACACCCCTTATCTTACCAGTCTCTTTTATTATGCCTGTAAACATTTTTTTACCTTCCTGCTCTAAAGAAGAGCATTCTTTTTTTTAGGATATGCGGTTATCATTAAATCACCATCTATATTTTTAACACTTTCAATTTCAAGCACGGGACAATCTGAAAGAAGTTTAGTGCTCAGATTTCCGAACATACCATACCTGCTGTCATTTCCAATTATCTTTGGTGCCATAAATAAAATCATTTTGTCAAAAAGTTTATTTTTTAAAAAGCTTGAACAGAGCATCTGGCCTGCTTCGACCAGCACGGAAGTTACTTCATAATTATCATGAAGTATTTTAAGTATTTGTGAAAGGTCAAGAAGTGTAATGTCAGTATTTTCTTTTTGTTTTTGCAGCTCTTTTATTTCAGTGATTTCCATTCCCATTTTTTTAAGTAAAGCAGCTTTTTTTCTCTGCTCATTGTTTAAGGATGAAGTAAAAACAATGGTTTTTATTCTTTCTGAAGTGCATGCAATCTTTGATTGGGGGCTTATCCTGAGACTGCTGTCAAGTATTGCACGTAAAAATTTCCTGCTTTTTAAAGGGACAGATGATGTTTTGGCAATACGGAGATGCAGCAGAGGGTCATCTGTCAGGACAGTATTTATGCCTGTGAGAATACAGTCATTTTTAAGCCTCATTTTCTGCACCAGACGCCTTGATTTTTCTGAGGTTATCCATTTGGAATTCCCGGAATCAAGAGCTGTCCTGCCGTCCAGGCTTGAAGCAATTTTAATTGTCACAAATGGACGTCCGGAAGTTATGGACTTAAAAAAAATCTCATTCTGTTTTTTTGCGCGCTCTTCAAGCAAACCATAGTCAACAATGACGCCGGCAGCTTTAAGGATTTCAAAACCTCTTCCGCTGACTTCAGGATTAGGGTCCCTGCACGCTGCAACAACTCTGCTGATGCCATTCTTTATAATAGCCTCTGTGCAGGGGGGCGTTTTTCCATAGATGCAGCACGGCTCAAGGCTGACATACATAGTTGCACCGGCAAGAAGCTTTTTATCAGGGCAGGCATTAATGGCTTCCACTTCAGCGTGACTGCTGCCTGCTTTCTTATGATAGCCGCTGGACAGCATCTTTCCGTCTTTTACAATTACAGCACCGACCATTGGATTGGGGCTGGTAAAGCCTCGCGCTTTTTCAGCAATCGAAATGGCAAGCTTCATGTATCTTTTATCTTCTGCACTAAAATTCATTATAAGATTCTGCCTTTAAGCTCAAAAATTATTTTTGACTAATATATTTTAAAAATAAAAAAGCCATGGAGAAAATCCATGGCTAAAATCAAATACTTTTATCTGACCAGTCATAAATTTTCTCCCATCCAGACTTTAACTGTCGGTCCTGGAATACTGCCAGGTCGACCTCTGCTGTAGCTGAGCAAAGGCTTGCGGACTTTACCGCCGGTAGGGGATTTCACCCTTCCTCGAAAATTATCTGCTTTAGAAACAGAATTATATCAGAAAAAAATTATAAAAAAAATGAAAAATCCTAGTAAAAGCATGGATAGTTTTTGTTTAAAACAGGATTTCAAATTATAATAACACTATTATGCAAACAGGCAGTTGCTGAACCCTATAACTTTTAATGCAACTTGAAATCAGTATTGAAACGGCATGATAGTTTTTGTTTAAAACAGGATTTCAAATTATAATAACACTATTATGCAAACAGGCAGTTGCTGAACGCGATATCTTTTAATGCAAGAGAAAGGGCTATTTCTGAATGAAAAACTTTTTGTCAGATAAAAAATACAGGATTGCTGCATCGATTCTTGACTGCAATTTTTTGGAGCTCAACCGTGAAATAAAAAAAGTGATGGCCCTGGGCATTGACATGCTTCATCTGGATGTTATGGATGGAAGCTTTGTTTCAAATATTTCAATAGGCCAGCCGGTGATCTCAAGGATAAGACAGCATGCCGGGTTAAAGCTCGACGTGCATTTGATGATAAATAATCCAGACAAACATATCGACAGTTTTATCAGCGCCGGGGCAGATATAATAAGTGTGCATGTGGAAACATGTCCCCACTTAAGCTGGACGCTCAGACACATAAAACAATGCGGAGCCGGAGCAGCAGTTGCTTTAAATCCGGCAACACCCGTATCATCAATCGAAAATGTGCTGCCCTACCTTGACATGGTGCTGATTATGACAGTTAACCCGGGTTTTGGCGGACAGGCTTTTCTTGAGGAAATGCTTCCAAAGATAAAAAAACTTAAATCAATGCTGGAAGAATATAAAAAATCTTCAGGAGGCAAAAGAAAAATATTAATACAGGTTGATGGTGGAATAAATCCCGAGACAGCAGCCAGAGTCATGGCCGCGGGGGCAGATATTTTTGTGCTGGGCTCAGCATTGTTCAATGCCGATGATCCGGGAATTGTAATCAGAAAAATAAACGAAATACTTGTATAAAAAAAGAGTTCAGAATGGAGAATGCTTAATGACAGTCTTAAAAAAAATACGAAACCTGGTTTTACCGCTTCCTGTAATGCTTGCAACATGCAGGGCAGAAAAGAATGACCCGGGAACAGATAATATAATACCTCTTGCATGGGTGGGAATAGTTGAATATGAGCCTCCAATGGTCAATGTAATGATTGGCAGCGGCAAGTATTCTGCGGTCACAATAGAAAATCGCAAAGAATTTGGATTGTGCATGGCGACAGCCGGAATGATGGAAAAGGTGGATTTTTGCGGTTATTCGCATGGAGATAAAGTAGATAAATTCAAAGTCACAGGATTTTCAAAAATACAGGCGGAAAAAATCGATGCTCCCCTTATAAAAGAATGCCCGATTTCTCTTGAATGTGCGGTACGCGATATTTTAAAACCAAAAAACCATATGATGTTTATTGCTGAAGTCCTGGCAACACATATTGACAGTAAATTCCTCAAAGACGGAGAAGAGCCGGATCTGGAAAATATGGATATACTTTGTTATGCAAATGACCAGTACTGGAGCATGGGTAGAAAGTTAAATAACCTTTTTTATTCAAAATACTGAATAATACAGCTCAGCAGTTAATAAAAATAATTAAAAACAAAAAATAAAATAGCCCTTTTTGTAAAAAGGGCTATTTTTAAATCAGGGAATACTGATTCTTAAAAAAACCAGCTTGGCGATGATGAAAAGACGGCTACTCAGCAATTATTGCTTCTGTTGGACAACTTTCCACCGCTTCCTGGATGCATTCTTCGTCATATTCATCAAAATCCGTTTTTATGACAACAGCAACATCTTTATCTTCATCCATCTTGAATATATCCGGACAAGTCTCCTCACAAAGTCCACAACCAGTGCAGAGCTCCTCGTCGATTCTTACTTCCATTTAAGTTCCTTTCTTCTGTAATATTTTATATTGCAGGTTTTGTATTTTCCTATATAGCAAAACAAAGGGAAATATACAAGAAATTTCTTTTTAATTCAACATTAATTTTCTGCTTAATTTCTGCTTTATTTTTCTGCTTTCAGCATTTGATTTTTCTGTAAAAATGCCTGAGTGTTTTAAAAATTATTAATCGTCATAATCTCTTTTAATATCCCTTTTAAAAGACGCCCATGGCTTTACCGGCATAAGACAGATTTATTAAAAAATAATAAAAAAATAAAATTATTGCACATTTACATTCAAAAATGTGTTATATTTAAAATGAATATTTTCTTGATTAAAATTTCAAGTATTTTATCTGGACACAGGGAGCTTACTGTTGAAGCATCAATTTAGAATCACCAGGCGCGAGCTAATACTGGAAGATATTTTTTATTCACTGACAAACCTTGTCAAAGATGCAATCATTGTTGCTGATTCTTCACGGAAAATTGTCTACTGGAACAAAGCTTCAGAAAGGATATTCAGGTATCAGGCATCAGAGATCCTTGGCAAATCCCTGAGCACAGTCCTGCTGCAGGATGTTTTGTCTTTCAGCGTAAAAAGCAGCCCCAGCCCTAAAGAGAAATTTATTGAAGTGATAGGCAGAAAAAAGAATGGACAAAAAATACCTCTTGAAATCTCAAGGACTTACTGGGAATCTGAGAAAGGGCATTTTTTTACACTGATTATCCGGGATGTGACTATAAGGAAGAATGCAGAAGAAAAGCTTAAATATATGAGTTTTCACGATAATCTCACCGGACTTTATAATCGCTCATATTTTGAAGAAGAGCTGCAGAGACTGAATACCGCAAGGCAATTGCCGCTGAGTATAATCATTGGCGATATAGATGGCTTTAAGCTTGTGAATGATGCGTTTGGTTATAAGCAGGGGGATGAATTATTAAAAAATCTTGCAAAAGTACTGAAAGACTCCTGCAGGTCAGAAGACATGCTTGCCAGATGGGGAGGAGACGAATTTGTAATACTGCTTCCAAAAACTGATATAAAAGGAATACAGGAGATAATATCAAGGATACAGAAAAAAAGCAGGGAGGTTTCATCTGGCGGGATACCGCTGAATATTTCCCTGGGATTTGCCACAAAAGAAAAGTCCACAGACAATATAGACCGTGTCATAAAAGAAGCCGAGGACTCAATGAAGCAGAAAAAACTCATCCAGAGTAAGAAAGTCTCAAATGAGATAATAGCGTCAATTGAGAAGAAGCTAAGGGAAAGAAGCAGGGAATCAGGCGAGGCATATGAAAGGATAAAAAACCTTGCCCTCACACTCGGAAAAGCCTTAAAGCTTCAGAAGTCTGACCTTGACAATCTTGCCCTGCTTTCCGACTTTCATGACATAGGTAAGGTTACAATCAAAACCAGGATACTGACAAAAAAATCAAAGCTCGCAGAAGAAGAATGGCAGATAATGAAGATGCATCCGGAAATCGGATACCGGATTGCAAAATCGTCCGTTCAACTTGCGCAAATAGCAGATGCAATCCTTGCGCACCATGAAAACTGGGATGGCACCGGATACCCTTATAAGCTTAAAGGAAACAAGATACCAGTTATCTCAAGAATAGTCGCAATAGTTGAAGCTTATGATGTGATGGTGTGCGGACGAAACTATAAAAAAGCAGTTAGCAAAGAACAAGCCATAAAAGAGCTCAGGCTCTGTTCAAGAAAACAGTTTGACCCGCAGTTTGTAAGTAAATTCATTGAAATAATGGAGCAAAAGGAAAAAAACCTCAGCCTTTTTCCTTAAAAATCTGACATTTTTCCTGAAATACCTGCTGTTTTTCAGTTTTAAACCCCATATTATTAAAAAGAATTTTTATTGTGTTTTGCTGTTTTACAGTTATAATTCAACTGGAATTATATAAAAATCATTACTTTAGAAAATAAAAATATAACTGTAAAAAATATAACTGAGGGGAAAAATGGACATCTATAAAGAATCACTCCTGATGCATAAAGAAAACTGCGGCAAGATAGACGTGGTCACTAAAGTCAAGACTGAAAATGAGCATGACCTGGCTCTTGCTTATTCGCCTGGCGTGGCGCAACCATGCAGGGAAATAGCGAAAGACCCCTCTCTTTTGAACACTTACACTGCAAGAGCAAACATGATAGCAGTAGTGTCAGACGGCTCAGCAGTGCTTGGGCTTGGCAATATCGGCGCAAGAGCATCACTGCCTGTAATGGAAGGAAAATGTGTGCTCTTCAGGCAGTTTGGAGGCGTTTCAGCTTTCCCCATCTGCATTGAAAGCCAGGATAATCATACAATTGTCGAAACAGTAAAGCTTCTTGAGCCTTCTTTTGCCGGAATCAATCTTGAAGATATCTCAGCGCCCAGATGCTTTGAGATTGAAAACCGTCTGAAAGCAGAATCCGGGATGCTGATATTCCACGATGACCAGCACGGCACCGCAATAGTTACACTTGCCGGTCTTTTTAACTCTCTTAAATTTTATGGTCTTGATATAAAAGATATAAAAATAGTCATGAATGGAGCGGGCGCAGCAGGGCACTCTATAATTAAACTGCTGTCGACGCTCGGAGTCTCAAATGTGCTTGTGTGCGATACAAAAGGAATAATTTACAGGGACAGAGGGGACCTTAATTTCGCAAAGGAAGAAATAGCATCGCTTACCAATCCGGAAAACCGGAAAGGAAGCCTTGAAGATGCAGTCGAGGGGGCTGACGTGTTTATCGGGGTGTCAATAGCTGACCAGTTAAAGCCGGAGATGGTGGCAAAGATGAGGAAAAAACCCATTGTATTTGCGCTTGCAAACCCGGAGCCGGAAATAAAACCTGACATTGCAAAAATAGCCGGTATAGAAATAATTGCTACAGGCAGGAGCGATTATCCAAACCAGGTAAACAATGTGCTGGCTTTCCCCGGTATTTTCAGGGGCGCTCTTGATGCAAATGCTAAAGATATAAACATGGAGATGAAAATAGAGGCAGCCAGGGCAATAGCGTCAATTGTTGAAAAAGATATAAAGACAGATTACATAATACCAAAACCTTTTGATGCCAGAGTGCTTCCCGCAGTTGCGTCCAACGTCGCAGCGGCAGCTGTAAAGACAGGGGTTGCGCCAGCTGATACTGATCTTGACTGGATAGAGTACAAGGCAAAGAATATATTGAGAAAAAAATAACAGCAGCAGTCCGGCCAGTTAACCGGCAGTTTCTTTAAAATCTTTTTCAGGCAGGGATTTGGCGCTTGAGCTATCAGTTCCAGGAAACTCAAACTTAAAAGTATCCTGATTATCAGAAATTATGCTTTCACCCTTAAACAGGCCGCCTTTTGAAACTGTAAGCAGTGCATCTTTCTGTATTATTTTCCCTGTAAATTTACCTGTTGATGTTATTTCCACGCCGCCGGATGAAATCATATCGCCCTTGAAAGTGCCTGCAACTATAGCATTTGCTGTCTTTACAGTTGCCTCAACCTTGCCCTCCTTGCCAATCACAAGTTCTTTTTCGGAAACAATTTCGCCTGTTACTCTTCCATCGATCCGGGTGGCACCCCGTGAATAAAGTTTTCCCTCAATAATGACCCCCTCAGCAACTACAGTCAGTGTTTTGCTTGATGGGAGGTCCATTTCTTTTTTTTCAAACATTTTTTCTCCAATCCCCACAGATTTATTTTTATATTTCATTTTTAAGTGCAATTTTAAATATTTCCACAATATCCTTTTTATTCAGCTTCATTAAATTTCCAATCGGGCCCCACTGCAGTTCTTTTTCAGCCATCTCTTCAAATTTTTCACTGTTTATCCCGAGCTCTTCAAGGCTTACAGCAAGGCCAATAGATCTGAAAAATGACTGCATCCGGGCTATTCCCCTGAGCGCAATTTCTTCTTCAGTTCCGAAAAATGGATCGACATCCCATACCCTGAATGCAAACTGTGCAAACTTTTTCACATTTTTTCTTAAAACATATTTCATCCATGCGGGGAAAATAACCGCAAGGGACTGTCCATGGCCAACCTGATAAACAGCGCTCAGCTCATGTCCAAGTTTATGGGATGCCCAGTCTTCTATTCTTCCCGTGCCAAGTATTCCATTATGGGCAATTGTGCCTGCCCAGAGAAGCTCAGCCCTGGCGTCATAGTCATTGGGGTTTTCCAGCACAATGGGGGTATTGGCAATGATTGATTTTAAAGCACCCTCGCAAAGCCTGTCTGTAAGGTCCGCTTTAATTGTGGGAGTGAAATATCTTTCCATAATATGAGCCATCATATCGGCTGAGCCACACGCGGTCTGGAAAGGTGAAACAGTGAATGTAAGCTCCGGATTTAATATTGCAAACTTTGGAAGCAACAAATGGCTGTGAAAGCCCTTTTTCATTTTTGTCTTCTCATTTGTGATTACTGTCACAACGCTGGACTCGCTTCCTGCTGCAGGTATTGTAAGGACAACGCCAAGAGGAATAGCGTTTGAAGGAGTTGATTTAGCCATAAAATAATCCCACACATCCCCCTCGCAGTCCACCCCAAGCGCAATTGCTTTTGCAGAATCTATGACGCTTCCTCCGCCGACTGCGAGTATGAAGCCAATTTTTTCAGTTCTGCAAATTTTGATTCCCTCATAGATTTTTTTAAGCACCGGATTTGGCTGCACACCTCCAAGTTCAAAAAATGTTATCTGATGCTCCTTCAGTGACTCTTTTATTCTGTCATAGAGCCCGATTTTTTTTATTGTATCGCCGCCATAATGAAGCAATATTTTGTTTGAATATTTTTTAACTTCCTGCCCGGCATAAGATTCAGTATTGCGGCCAAAAATTATCTCTGTGGTATTATGAAACCTGAAATTTTCCAAAATGTTCTCCTATCTGTTAAATATCTGTTATTTGCTGCATATTTGCAATATAAGATTATATAAGATTATATCTTAAAAAAAATTTTATATCCCCATGAAATTTGCTCTTAGTAAAAATCTGCCATTAAATTTTTTACTGAAAAGATGTTAAAAATAGCATATAATCTATTTCTACATGATATAAAGTAAAAATTATTATTTGGATGAGGGGTTATGAAAAAAAAGTTTAGTTCAGGTATTGCCATAATATTTTTAATAGCGGCAGCATTGCTTGTATTTTCAGGCCTGCCGGGCTGCAGCAATTATGCGCAGACCATAATCACAATGTCCACTGCTATTGAAAGCACGACGGCAACAACAATGGTGCCGGCTGCCCCGGCAACAGAAGAGACGGCACAGGAAGAAAAGATTCCTGCAAATTTTGAACTTGTATACATTCCGAAAATCGATGTGCCATGGTTTGATGTTGTGCAGAAAGGCATAGAGCAGTGTGCCAGAGATTATGGTTTTAAAGTCACTGTTACGGCGCCTCCAAAACTGGACCCTGCAATACAGGCACAGATTGTCCTTGACCTTATAGGAAAAACTGCCGATGCAGTGATTGTGTGCCCGATAGAGGAGGCTTCCATGGATATTGCACTGCAGAAAGCCAGCTCTGCAGGAATAATGACATTTGGAAGCGAGGGCTCAAACCTTAAGAATATAAGTTATGATTTTGAGTCGATTTCCAATGAATCTTTTGGGCAGGCAATAATGCAGTCAGCCATAAAATACTCCGGAAACAGCGGAAGTTATGCTGTTTCTGTTGGATTTTTGTCATCGGCTGCTCAAAATGAATGGGCAGATGCTGAAATAGCGCTCCAGAAACAATCAGCGCCCGGGATGGTAAATATTCTCGGATATTCTAAAGGCACCGACAGATTTGAAGATAATGAAGACCAGGCGATTGCTTTAACAAAAATAACTGAAATTATTACTGCTAATCCAGACCTGAAACTGATAGTGGGTAACTCAATGACAAGCGGGCCTGCTGCGGGGGAGGCAATAAAAAAACAGAAATTGAAAGGCAAGTTATTTTATGTGGGCACAGGCCTTCCGCTGACTGCTGGTGGTTACATTAAAGACAATATTATCCAGGAAGCTTTTTTCTGGGATCCATATCTGACAGGCTACTCGCTGGGATTCATGGCTTTTAAGGCCTGGGAAGGCAAACCGCTCATAAAGGGCGATGCGGTGACTCTGCCCGGCGGAGCAAAACTTGCAGGGTATGAAACACTCACAGAAGGAACCGGCACTGCAGGAGCAAAAGTGATTTATGGAAATGCTGCAGTATCTGTAAATAAGGAAAACATGGATAGCTGGTATAAAAAATTTGAAGAGTATGGCTGGCCTCAATTTTAATACTGTAAAAGGCTATATTGCCATAACTAAACTAAAACTTGTTGCACTGCTTTTTTTCACCGGTTTTACAAGTGTGCTGATTGCATCCACCATATACGGGTTTGACTGGGCAGAGATATCCATGATATCAGTTGCAATAATACTAAGTGTTATGGGCTCCAATGCAACAACTGCTTATATTGATCGTGAAATGGATAAAATAATGAACAGGACCAGCGCAAGGCCTGTTCCCTCCGGAACTATAAATCCTCCTGTTAATGCCCTGATATTCGGAATAGCTCTTGTCATTGCAGGCATAATACTGGCTGCATTTACAAGCTACTATGCAGCAGTGTTCATTTTTCTTGGTTTTATTGACAGTGCAATTATATACAATGCATTATTAAAAAAACGCTCTCCCATGAATATATTGTACGGCTCTCCAGCAGGCGGGATGCCTGTACTTGCCGGATGGATAGCAGTTTCCAATACAAGGCTAAACCTTATTGCAATACTTATGTTTTTGCTTGTAATAATCTGGACCCCGATGCACATATGGAGCCTTGCATATTTTTACAGCGACGACTATAAAAAGGCAGGTGTGCCCATGCTGACTTCAATATGGTCGCCGCGCAGAGCATTTTTATTGATCGGAGGACTGAATATCCTGCTTGTGTTTTTATCTGTATTTATAGGCGCGCTCTTTAAATTAAGCATGTTATATGTAATTATCTCTGCTGCACTTGGCGCAGTCGTCCTGGCTCTTAGCATCATCCTTATAATAAATAATAAAAAAAGAACAGCATGGGCTTTATTTAAATTCTCAAGTCCTTATCTTGCAGTAATTTTTTTACTTCTGCTTGCGGAGTATTTATGGATTTAAATCAGTTAAAAGATTTCCACCTTCTTGGCAGAGAGTTCTACAGCAGGGACACTGCAGAAGTGGCTAAAGAGCTTTTAGGAAAATTCCTTGTAAAATACAGCAATACAGGCAAGATCACAGGAGGCTATATTATAGAGACGGAAGCATATTATGGAGCAAAAGATCCGGCAAGTCATGCATACAGAGGGGTCACTCCACGATGCGCGATCATGTTTGGAAAAGCAGGCATTTCTTATGTTTACTTTTGTTATGGTTTCCATTACCTGCTTAATGTGGTGACAGAAAAAAAAGGAACACCAGGTGCAGTTCTGATAAGGGCAGTAAGACCAGTAATGGGCATTGATGAAATGATTTCAAGAAGAAGAACTAAAGAAATGGGCAATCTGGCAAGCGGGCCCGGAAAACTGACAAGTGCATTCGGCATTGAAATAAAAGACAATGGAAAAGATCTGACAGATCCTTCTGGAGATATTGGCATTTTTAAAAACAAAAAAGCAGCTCCTGTAAAGGATATCCGGTCTTCTGTCAGAATTGGCATAAGAAATGGTGCAGATAAGGAGCTGAGGTTTTTCATTTTACCGGGACAAACAGAAGTACAATAATATTTAATATTAAAAAAGATTGAATGTTTTTATTTTGGGTTAATTTAGTATAATATTTTCAGGCTCATTTATGAGTTTAAAAAACAAATATTAAAAAAGGATAAAAAATAATGGATATAGCAAAATTAAAAAAATCGTCAGCGATGTCAAGAAGGATGTACATCATTAACTATTCAGCAAATAAACTCGGAGTCGACATATATTATCTTTTTGGGCTTTTAAACATGTATAATGCAAAGAACCGGGGAAGGTGGTTCTGGCAGAAGGCAGTTTTCCAGGGTATCCTTAAAGAATCATTTGAAAAATTCAACACTTTTATGGATAAATTTTCTCAGCAGTTCAGATCAATGGATGAAAACACTATAGACAGCAATCTTTCCGAGAGCCGGAGGCTTCTCGAGAAACTTGTAGCAGATCTTGAGACAAACCTGATAGTCAACAGAGAAGAAGACCAGGCAAGTGTAAGGATGTATCTTGATGACAATATAAAGGGCCTAATAGACCAGAGTCTCAGGGAAACAGCATAAAATCTTACTGGCTTAGCCGGTGTCTCCTATAATGAAAGTCTCTTTATATTTTTTCCCGTCTTCATAGTTGAATTCTCCGTAATTCAAATCAGTATCCGGTGCATTAAATTCTGCTAATATTTTGTAATTTCCCTGCAATAATTCAAGCTCTACACGCTGGTTTTTTTCAAGTCTTAAAATATTGTATTGGGGACCTCCTATATAAAGGGTGAGCCCATAATCAGTTTTGTTATCGAAGGTTATTTTTGCTGTGCCTGATTTTGCAAAGCTTCCGACAGGCTCTGAAGCGCTGATTATTTTATAATTCAAATGGCTTAGCAAATTTATTTTTGCTTTTACCGCGTGTTCGGTGATCTCCTGTGAATGCTCAGGAAAATTTTTAAGTATATAATCATAAAGCATCATGGACTCAAGGTATCTTTCCTGAAAAAAAAGTCCATTTGCAGCTTTGAGGATGTCATCTGCAGGAGCATCAGCAACGAAGTATTCAAAAAGAGCATCAATTTCATATTTTCTTGAGTCAAGGATTTCAGCAGGAAGTTTATATACTTTTAAAAAATTCTTAATGCTTTCATCATAATCACCTTTTTCTTTACAGCTCACAGCAATATTTACATATGTCCCAAAAAGCATAGCATGCGCCTTCAGCTGATAATCACTGTCAGGATAATCATTGATTACTCTGTTAAGAATACTGACAGCATCATCCCAGAGAAAACCCCCGGTAAAGGGAGGCAGTATTTAAAAGGTATTCAGGAATTTTATATTTTGCAATAAAAGCTTCGTTTGAATCAGGGAAGTTATTCCCGATCTCCCGGAGATATTCTATTGATTTAAGATAATTCGAAATAGCTTCCCTGATATTGCCGTTTTTATCCGGGTTCCTGGCAAGCTGCACATAGCAATCTGCAAAGATTGTTTTAATCTCAAGCTCATTCTGGTTTATTAAACCTTTTTCAATTGCTTTTTCAAGATAAAAAATTGTTTTGCTATAATCAGAAGCCAGATAATGACTGTAAGGTAACTTTTTCAGAGCAGTGTCTGCATATTTACTGGTGGGGTACTTGTCGAGAAGATATTCATATTCTGCTGCTGCCTGGCTATAATTTTTGTTTGTGTAGTGTTCATCTGCAGAGCTGGCAACAGGGAAAGGCCCTTTAAAACTGGAAATTATCATTCCTGCAATAAAAAAAAGGAAAAAAAATGCAAAAATATAACCTGACATATTCCTTTTTACAAAATAAAATATAAGAAGTACAAGATTAAGTATTGCACCGGGAATACAGAAGTAAGGAAGAAAGTCAAAAAATTTACCTCTGTCAGAGAAAAAGAAATATCCTATCCCGATAAATACGAGAACAAAAAAAGATATATAAAAAATTGCGCTTCGCAGCACTAATCTGGGTCTGTCATATAATTGCATTTTTCTCCATCACATAAGTGTCCCAGTATATATTGTTATATAAATGATAATTCTTTAATTTGTCGACAGGCGCAAAACCACAATTCTCATATACTTTTATTGCGCGGTGATTGTATTCATATACAAGAAGCTTGATTTTTTCAAGTCCCAGGCTAAAAAAAGCAAAATCAATAACTGTCTTCAGTGTGTCCGTCCCATAACCTTTATTCCAGTATTTTTTATTACCAATAAAAATGCCGAATTCACATCTTTTTTCTTTCCAGTCTATTTTGTGAAGGCCGCAGTTTCCGATATATTGTCCATCGCATTTTGAAATTATTGCAAACACTATATCGCATCCGGAACTATTAATAAAATTAAACCACTCGAGCTCCCGCTCTTCTGTCATATTTTTAACGCTATTGCTTAAGAACTTTGCCACATCAGGGTCCCTGAACCATTTAATACAGGATTTTAGGTCATTTTTTCTTATTTTTCTCAGGCTGACCATGGTTCCATTAAGAAGCGTGTTTTTATAAAGCTCTATTTTTCCCATTTTATCGGATATAAGTTTTTTCCTGTTTTTTTCTAAACTCTTTTCTTTAAGGCAGAAAACGTGATTCTAAAGTTTATTCATAATAATATTATTACACTTTTTACTTTAATGCATTTGATTATTATTATAAAATTATTTCAATTATTTAAACTGCCGCTTAGGGCAGAGCTTTGGTATTTATAAAAAACATAAGCTATAAAAGATAGAAAGTATTATTATTTAAATTATTTTTCTTATTATTTATCTTATTATAAAGGACAGGAGAGATTAGATGAAAAAGTGGGAATGCACTGTGTGCGGTTATATTTATGATCCCGCGCAGGGAGATCCTGAAAATGGTGTCAAGCCGGGAACTGCTTTTGAAGACATTCCGGCTGACTGGGTCTGCCCGGAATGCGGAGCCCCAAAAGAAGATTTTGAGCCCGTGGATTAAATGGTTTAAATACCTGCCGGAAATTATATCTGTCAACGATTATACCTGTCAGTGGTTATATTTACAGCAATCTTTAAAAGCTAGTCCTGTCAGTAATTATATCTTAAGCTTGATTGCGTTTACAGGGCATGAGTTTGCGCAAAGTCCGCATAGAATGCATTTATTCTTATCGAACAAAAGCCTGTGCGTGACCGGATTGATTTCTAATGCCTGAGTTATGCAAAGCGAAGGGCAGACGCCGCAGCTGATGCATTTTTCCGTATCGACTATGATATCTTTTGAAGCATCCTGAATCGATACTCCTTCATTTTCAAGATACTTTAAGCCTTCTTCTATCTGTTTTTTTGTGCCGCTTATTTCTATAAGCATCTTTCCTTCAATATCTGCAGTTATTTCGGCTCTTAGTATATTGAACTGGAGATCAAAATCTTTTATCAGTCTGTATGTGATTGGCCTGGTAACTATTTTTTCAGGAAATGCCAGCACCAGTCTTCTTGAAATCATAGCTCATCCCTTCCAAGGATATTTAAAACATTTATTTTTTCTTCAAAAGGCAAAGGCGACACAGGGTTTGAAAGAAGAAAACTGCCCTTTTGTATCCATTCCTTTAATGTATTTGCAATCTCCAGTGCTCTGCCGTAACTGGAAAGCGAGCCCGTCGGAACTTTTTTGTTCTTTATTGTAATAAAGCCGCTTTTTAACTGGCCATAGCTTATCCTGCCATAGGATGGTTTGTTGCGTCTCTGGACAGAGTAGTCATAGATTTCAGTAAATAATTCATTATCTGAAACTTTAAGATATTCTATCATCTCCTCATCAATAACAGGTATTGGTATGCCCACGCCGACATACAGAGTAATGCCATAACCGAAAAATGTTGCAGCCCTTAAATACCGTGAGGACATTTTTTTCAGGTCTCCAATGAGCGCAAGGGTAGATGCCGGTGAAAGAGGCGTCCCATTTGGATGCCTTTCCCTGTCAGGATTATTTTGCGTTCCCTGCCACGAAACATAACCCTGGGTGCCGCATAAGAATATTCTTGTTCCAACTCCCACAGTCCTTAGATAGGGGTCATTTAAAAGAGGGCTAAGCTGCCCTGCGCTTGAATATGTGACATTGCCTATATTCGGCAGCAATTTTCCCATGTAAGTATAAATACTTTTTGAAGATGAATTTGTAGCAGCAGCATAATTCTGATAGACATTTCTCGGGTTGAAAAGATATGCCTGGTTGACGTTTTCAATTGTTATATATGTTTCGATTTCCCTGCGGGGATAACAATCTGTTCCATATGACGTTGCCCGTAACTTTATGGGTTTACTGTCAACAAGGTCCTGTATCACATAAGCGCCTCCATATTGCATATCTTCCAGCTCTGAGAGTTCAGTTGCTCCTATATATGCATCAACTGCTGCAATACCCGCATAGGCAGGAACGTCATTGAGCCAGACTTTCTGCATTTTTATCGGAGGGTCAGAATGGCCGAAATTTATAAAAGCTCCGGATGAGCACATAGGGCCAAAAGTTGCAGTAGTGACGATATCGACTTTTTTTACAGTGTTTTTGATGCCATTTTCCGCTACATAACCTATTATTTCTTCAGCATTGAGCACCAGGGCTTTACCGCTTTTTATTTTTTCATTGATTTCTTCTACAGTTTTAGCCATTTGTTTTATAATACTATTCTTTTGTTTTTTTTCAATAAAGTTTCAAATAAAGATATCTGGTCAATTTCAGGCTGCTGCCCTATAATTTATATTTATTCTTTAAAATGATATTTTCCGGCAGAAAAGACCGGGATCATTTATATTTATTTGAAAAGATTGTGAATATTTAGATTATGAATACTTACTGATAAGAGGAGAAAAAACATGTCAATGAATCCAAAAATAAAAAATCCGCTCGTGCTTTCAATTGTTTCAACGGTGTTCCTTGTTCCGGTTCTTGTACTGACCCACTACCTTTTCAGGGAATCCTCTGTGAATGCCTGGTGGATCATTTTAATAGTGGATGTCGCGATTTATTTTGTTCTTATTTTCCTGGTGTTTTTATATTATGGAAATATCGGAAAAAGAAAATAATAAATTCCTGCGGCAAACTGATAAAATACCCGGAAAACCATTTTTAAACCGGCAAATATACAGGCAGAACTTACGGCTCAGGCACAGATACTCATGGCAGATTTCTTACAGGTATACTGAACTTTTTATAAGCAGCGACTCCAGCCTGGAAGACAGGATTAAAAGCCTGCTTGAAGAAATTTACAGCCAGCTGGACTATTGCATAGAATGCGATCCTTCTTTTGAAAAGAGCCTTTCACCGGTGCAGATCAAACCGTATTTTCCTGAGCCGATTAAAAACATGTGCAGGCTTTCAGCAATATTCAATGTCGGTCCGATGGCTGCAGTGGCCGGTACTGTAAATGACTTTCTTGCATCAGGCCTTGAAAAATATTGTGAAAATGAGCTTTTTATAGAAAATGGAGGCGATCTTTATATCAGGTCCGGCAGAAGCGTAAATATCGGAGTTTATGTAAAGAATGGATTTTTTAAGGATTCAATCACGCTGCAGGTAGAGCCAAAAGATATGCCCTGCGGGATCTGCGCATCCTCAGGCACATTCGGACATTCACTGAGCTTTGGAAAATGCGATCTTGCAGTTGTGCTCTCAGACACATCCACCGGCTCAGACGCTGCTGCAACTGCAGTTGCCAACAGCATAAACAGCGCAGATGATGTTAAAAAAAGTTTAAATTACTTTAAAAAACTCAGCCCTGTTAAGGGTCTGCTTATTGTAAAGGAAGACAGAATAGGAATATGGGGAAAAATAAAGCTGGTTTAAAATCACCCGGGGAACGTTTTGGGACTTTGATCATAAACATAGCTGTTGTATTTCTTATTCTGCCGTCATTATTAATCGTCCCGGGATGTTCTAGGCTTTTCCAGCCCATTTTCCAAAGCCTGCAGACAGAAGATTCTGCCCTGGAAGAGACCAATCAGGAAATTCTTTCTAAAAAGAAAGCTGATTACAGCCTGAAAGTCTATATTGACGGGTCTATTCCATTGCCTGCAGAATACAGAATAAAAGAACAGCTTGTTGAAAGCAGCAGTATATACAGGCAAACAGACGAAGCCTGCCAGGGTTTCAATGAGATCTTTGAAGAAGATATAGCTGACATATCATTTAAACTGTCTCTTTACAGCGCTGATGCAAGCAATGTCAACGCAAAAGATAATTTGTTTGGAGCCTTTTACTACGCTCCTGTTGTTTATTTTTATTCACTTGTGGAAGATATCACCTGGGAGCAGCTCTGCAGCCTTTGGGATGGCTCAGTTAATACCATAGCAGACATTGAAGGAAAGGAAATCAGTCCTGTGCTCGTGCTCACCGGTGAAACCAGAAACTTATTTACAAAACTGCTGGGAGAATGCAAAGCCCGTGATTTGAAAATTGTTGAAAAAAGCAAGCTAAGGCAGACGCTTGAAACCACTGAAAATGCGATTTCCATTGTTCCATTTGATAAGATAGACAAATCATTTAAAGTTGTTAAAATAAACGGGATTTCCGTTTTGGACAGCAATATAAGCAGCGCAGATTATCCTCTTACTGCGGGACTCTCCGTAAAATTTCCGGCACAGCCTTTCAATGAGAGTCTTAAAAAAACGGTTCTGGACAGTTTTAAGGAGCCGGATTTAACAAACAGGGAGTCCGGTGATATTGTTACAATACTGATGACAGGAGTAACTGCTCTTACAAGGCAGGTCGCTGCAAAGATGGACCAGAATGGAATACTTTATCCGGCTGAAAAAATTATAGATATTTTACTGGATGCGGACATGACGCATATAAGCAATGAAGTGTCCTTTGTTGAAGATTGTTATGCAGCAAGACCAAATACAATGGTTTTTTGCAGCAAGCCCGAGTATATGGAGCTCATCAAATATATTGATGCAGACGTCATCGAGCTTACCGGAAACCATCTTAATGACTATGGTTCAAAATGGCTGGAGTACACTCTTGACCTTTATGATAAAGAAAACCTGCCTTATTTTGGAGGTGGAAGGAACCTTTCTGATGCGCAGAAACCTGCTGAATTTAATATAAAGGGATATAAATTTGCTTTTCTTGGAGCAAATTCTTTTGGTCCCTCATCTGACTGGGCGACTGCTGACAGTGCGGGCGCAGCCCCGATTAATACACTTGATGAAGAATCAAAAGAAAAAGATATGAAAAAATATGAGGAAATAGTCAGCTCCTTGAAAAGTCAGGGTTATATTGTAATATTTACATTCCAGTATCAGGAGACTTATAATTATGCCCCTACAGCCCAGCAGGTGAAAGATTTTGAAAGGATGTCTGATGCAGGCGCAGTTATTGTCAGCGGAAGCCAGGCGCATCAGCCGCAGGGTTTTAAGATAAGGGATAACGGGTTCATTAATTATGGTCTTGGAAATCTTTTTTTTGGGCAAGCTCTGGGAATCGAAGTCAAGCAGGGCCTGATTGTAAAACATATTTTTTATAAAGGAAATCTTATAAATACAGTCCTGATAACCACGTTAATAGAAGATTTTTCGCAGCCAAGGCCCACAGAAGGCAAGGAGCGCGCAGATCTTTTAAAAGCTGTTTTTAAGGGGAGCATTGATAAAAATAAAGACTGATTATAAGCATTGATTATAAGCATTCAGGCAAACTGCTGAAAAAATCTGATAGTTCTTTCAGTAAATGATGGTGATAACAAAGAAATATACTATGTGTTAAAAAACAGAAAATTGAGAGCAATGGGGATTTTTAACGGGGATAATAAAGAGTATAATAAAGAAAACAGCGATGACGTCAGGCATAATCCAGGAAAAAGCGATGAAGGCAGCAACAATGCCGGCAAAAGCGATACTGCCAAAAACGGCAATAAAAGCAGAGAAGAAGGCAGGGAGATGTCTTTTGTCGGCCATCTGGAAGAACTCAGGAAGAGAATAATCATTGTACTTGCAGTATTTGCTGTGGCATTTATTCCAGCGTATATTTATCATAATAAAATACTGCAGTTTCTTACAGCACCTCTTGCAAATAAAGAGCTCATATTTCTTGAAATAACGGAGCCCTTTCTTGTAAATGTGAAGCTTGCATTTTTTGCAGCGGCAGCCGTGGGTATTCCTGTGCTGGTCTATCAGATAGTTGTTTTTATAAAACCCGCACTTTCAGGCAGAATAAGAAAAAACCTTACAGTGCTGACGATAATATTTTTTGTGCTTTTTGCGGCAGGCATAGCATTCAGCTACAAACTTCTGATACCTGTTGCAGTAAAATGGCTGGTTGGGCAGGGCTCAAATCTTACACAGGCGCTTTCTGTAAATAAATATATAAGCTTTATAGGGTGGTTTTTGCTTGGCACGGGCATATTGTTTGAGATGCCGCTTATTTTGCTTTTTTTAATTAAAGCAGATATTATTACTGTCCAGCAATTAAGGAGACAGTGGAGAGTAGTATATATAGTGATACTTCTCCTTTGTGCAATAGTAACCCCTGACTGGAGCCCGGTTACAATGGGGGTGCTGGCAGTACCTATGATTCTGTTATATGAGGGTGGTCTTTTTATAGCAAAGTTTTTCAAGTAAAATATAGCAAGATTTTATTTTTTGATTTTTCGTTTACAGGAAAGAGGTGAATTTTTCAGAAATGTTTGGTCTTGGATGGCAGGAACTATTAATAATTTTAATAATTGCCCTGATAATTTTTGGCCCGAGGAAATTGCCGGAAATCGGCAAATCGCTTGGACAGGCAATAAATGATTTCAGGCAGAGCACTAAAAAAGCTACTGATGAAGCAAAAAAGGAAATAAAAGATATTGAAAACTCGATAAACAGCAGTATTGCAACTCCAGGCAGCAGCACTTTTGCTTCAAATGATTCAGAAAACGTTTTAAACAATGACTCCAAATAGAAGCCAGATTTTATGGAATTGCCTAATATTGCCATAGTAACAGACAGCGCATCTGATGTATCAAAGGAATGTGCAGAAATAGACAACATTGTTATAGTTCCTTTGTATATTCATTATAATGGCCAGGAATTCAGGGATGGGATCGATATACAATCAGGGCGTATCTATTCGATGCAGAAAGAAAAAAAGGCAATATTCTATTCCTCTTCGCCTTCTCCAAAAGATTTTATCGATGTTTATGAAAAACTGTTGAGAACTTATGACACAATAATCTCAATCCATATAAGTTCTAAATTGTCAGCAGTGATAAAATCTGCAAAAATTGCAGCCGATCTTTTAAAAGCGGAAGAAAGAATAATAATCTTTGATTCATGTTCCGGGACAATGGGCACTGGCTTTATGGCAATTGCAGCAGCAAGGGCAGTTAAAAAATTTTTCAGTGTCCAGCAGATATTGAATATATTGCTCTTTCTTAAAGAAAATATGAAATTATACGGTACTATTGACACGTTAAGATATCTTAAAAGGAGCGGAAGGGTGCCGGCGATCGCCTGGCTTGCAACATCAATATTAAGAATAAAACCATTGCTAAGCATTAAAAATGGTGTTGTTGAAATGATAGGCGCTACTATAACAAGATGGGCATCTCTTTCTGGAATAACAAGGAGGGCAATACGTCATTTCAGGAAAGAACGCTGGGTACTGGCTGCAGTTGTTCATTCATTATCTGTTACAGAGGCAAAAAAGGTGATGAAGAGGTTGCAGATGGCATTAAATTGCGTTTCAACGGCTATTGTTGATTGCACCCCTGTTGTAGGCGCGCATACAGGACCGGGTTTAATTGGCATTATTATAACCAGACTCGAAAGTCAGATTGTTGAACTTTTTATTTAAGCTATTAATTTAAAGCTCTCTGCGCAAAGCAGCCTTTGTTTATCTTTATTTATCCTGGCTGGTTTTCTTTTCGCCAAATACATCAGCAGTAAATATGAAAATCTCAGAGTTTTTATCTTTATAACATCCACTGCGCAAACCAGCTTTACTGCAAGTATGCTCGATAAATTCTTCCCGGCTCCAGTTGTATTCGATGGCAACCTGTGGCAGGAGCAAACCCTGGTAAAACCCCTGTTTAATGAATAAACCATGTTTGCCAACCTCTATTTTATTAATATCTGTTATTTTCTCAAAAGGGGAAAGCACCGAGACCTCAATATCTATATCAGCAAATTCATCAGGTGAAACAGGCATGAATCTTGGATCATGAACAGCAGCTTCAGCAGCCATTTTCCTCACAGTTTCCCATAATGGCATAATACCTATTATATTTCCTATACACCCCCGCAGGCTTCCTTTTTTATGTATCGTTACAAATGCGCCGCATTTTTTTAGAAGCGCAGGGTCACTGACATTAAAAACTGGAACTTTTATATTTTTTATTACAGCTTCAATTGTTTTTCTTGCGATATCCAGCAATGTTTCTTTTTGCTTTTGGTTAAGTTTTAATTCGGGCATATTGCTGCAACCCCTTTTTTATAATATTTTCATGTTATCAATTAACAGAGTATTTATAGAAAGACATTTATTTATCTGTAAAAACAAAACACATAATCAAAATATATGTTATATCAGAATATATAAATCAGGATATATCAATCGGCAATTTCAAATTATTACTGATTGTAGAAAACTGCAGAAAGATAGCCGACCACTGCACCTCTGTCTCCGCTCGTGTCGCCGGAATTGCCATAACAAAGAATCTTTG
>MWAX01000162.1 GCA_002068775.1 Actinobacteria bacterium ADurb.Bin346
CCATAAAATGATAACCGCATATGTTATGGGCAAGATTGAGGAAGAACAGAAAAATACAGATTTAAACTGGATATCAATAATAGAATATGGACTTTTTGAATTTCTTCAGAGGATAATTCTGACAGATTTAAAACCACCATTATTTTATGAAATCAGGCAGGACAGGGAAAAATACAGCAGGCTGAATCAGTGGGTTTATGAAAGGATATACCCGGACATTGAGGGCCTGGGCAGTGATTTTTGTGAAAATTTCAGGAAATATATAACCGGCAGTTCAAACATGAATGACAAGTGTCCTGATGTAAACAGAGCCATACTCGGAGCAGCACATTTTTATGTAACAAAATGGGAATTCAGGCTTATCGAGCGTTTTAATCCGGACGGTTACCAGGTTGAAGAAATAAAGAATAATATAAATAGCGAGCAGGAAAAGTATACCTGTGTGCAGGGTGTAAAAAAATTTTTTGAAAACCCCGACCTGATGGCATTTATAGACATATGCGGGCAGCTTCGTTTTCAGGTGCGGTGGAGCCATCTTTACAGGGTGCCAAAAACTTCTGTGCTCGGCCACATGCTTGTCGTGGCTATTTACTCATATCTTTTTTCTTATATCTTAGGGTTTAATATCGAAAGAAAAATAAATAATTACTTTACCGGGCTATTCCATGATCTGCCGGAGGTTTTGACAAGGGATATAATAAATCCTGTAAAGAAATCAGTGGAAGGACTGGATGAGCTTATAAAAGAATATGAAAAAAGCGAAATGGAAAAAAGGATATATAAGCTATTGCCGCAAAGTTGGTATAATGACATCAGGATGTTTACAGAATCAGAATTTGAAGATACCGGTACAAGAGACGGGAAACTGGTTAAGGCAGCCGATGACCTGGCAGCATTTATAGAAGCCTATCTTTCAATAAAAAATGGGATCAAAAATGATAATCTTATAAGCGCAATGGAAAACCTCAGAAGAAAGTACAAAAACACCGGAATTTCAGGTCTTGATTTAAACAGCATTTATAAAGGGTTTTTATAACACCTGTAATACGGTGAATTATTAATTCCGGTGGGTTATTAATTCCAGCGCATTATTAATATTGCTCATGACAGATAAAAAGCTAATCAGCAAATCATCCTACCTGATATACAGGCAGTGCCCGAAATATTTCTGGTATTACATAAATGACAGAAAAAATATTCCTGAATTTGACCAGAGGGCTAAGTTCAACTTCAAAATAGGCCACATCATAGGCAATCTTGCAAAACTGCAATACCGTGAAGGGGTGGAAGCAAGCAGCGAAGGCAGCCTTGAGGATAATATTGAAAAAACAAAAGCGCTGCTTGAGTCGGGAAAACCGGTTTTTGAAGCAGGCTTTATGGCAGAGGCAGGCAGTAAAATAAAGCATGCGCCTGTCAGAATTTATGCCAGGGCGGACATCCTGTTGCCTGTTGATGGAGGCAGGCAGTGGGACATTATCGAGGTTAAAAGCTCTGCAGGTGTAAAAGCCGTAAACATTACTGATGTCGCATTTCAGAAATATTGTTACAGGGAAGCCGGGCTGAATATCAGAAACTGTTTTGTGATGCATATAAACAGCAATTATATTTTAAATGGCGGCATTGACCCTTTTGGCATTTTCCGGATGACAGAGATAACAGAGGAAGCCGGTAAAATAATTCCTCATATAAAAAATGATATCAGGAAGATGGCTGAAATCATGGAAAAAAATGAACCACCCGTGACAGAGGTCGGCAAATTCTGCGGCAGCCCTTTTGACTGTCCCCTTAAAACAGTATGCTGGGAAAATATAAGAGAAACAAGTATTTTTTATCTTAATTCTCTTAACAGAAAAACTGCCAAACGAATAGTTGAGCGCGGATTCAGGCATATGCATGAAATACCTGAAGATTTTCCAGGAATAAATTATAAACAGAAGATCCAGATAGATTGTGCAAAGAACTCCGAGTGCTGGGTGGACAAAACTGCAATAAGTAATTTTATAAGCAATATTGAGTATCCTCTTTATTTTTTAGATTTTGAGACTTTTTCCTCTCCGGTGCCTTTAATTGAGGGGACAAGGCCCTATCAGGCAATACCTTTCCAGTTCTCACTTCATATTGCAGAGTCGCCCGACAGCATACCCGAGCACCATGCATTTCTTGCAGACGGCAAAGGCGATCCAAGGCCAGAACTCTCCATTGCCTTGCGGAAAAAATTCGGATTTTCATCTGGCGATGACGGCCGGGCCTTTAAAGGAAGCCTGGTTGTTTACAATGAATCAGCCGAAAGGGCTATACTTCGCGACCTTGCCGCTTTTAACAGCAGAAACGGAGGATGGATTTTTAAGATATCAAGCAGGATCATTGACCTTTATGACCCGTTTAAAAATTTTTATTTTTATAGTGTTTCTCAAAAAGGAAGTGCTTCAATAAAAAAGGTGCTGCCTGCACTTACAGATAAAAACTATTCTGAAATGGCAATAAAAAATGGAGACATTGCCGGTATAAATTTTTTATCCGGCTCAATGCTATGGAAAAACTTTATAACATTAAATAATCTGGACAATCTTAACGGCAGGCACAATATTGAAGAAGATTTGCAGGACCAGGCAGAAAAAGAAGAACTGTTGCGGTTTAACCTTGAACAATACTGCAAGCTCGACACCGAAGGTCTTTATCATATTCTGGAAAAACTGAAAAAACTTGCCATATAAAGATGAAGAATAATATGATAAAAGATACTCTTTTGTTTGATAATTTTAATAAGGAATATCTTAAAAAAACCAGAATGTCTTACCTGGAGAAACTTAAAATACTTGAGGGCTTGTGGCAGGAAGCTGTTGCTCTTAAAGTTTTACCGGGTAAAAACAAGCTTGAAGGCATTGAATCAGATATAAGAATTGCAGCAATTTTAAATTCAAAGCGGGAAAATAAAAATGTTTGAGGATATTTTAAGCAGGATTGCACAATTATTGGATGAGATCATATACAGCTTGTACTGGTATTTATATAACTTATAGTAAACATCTTTTAGCGAAAGAAACTACCTTTGGCTTTAATAAGTTTCCTTTACAAAAGGAAACTTATTTTATATACTGTCCTTATTATGAGGAAAGATATAATAAAAAAAATAATAACAGATTTTCACGAAAGGAAACTTCCTGAGCTGAAGCCAAGGCTGTTTTCTGTACCCCTTAACACAAAAAAGATTGTAGTTTTAACCGGAGTCAGGAGAGGCGGAAAAACATATCATCTTTACAATCTTACCGCAAATCTTATAAAAAATAAAACTGACATTAAAAATATCCTCTATTTTAATTTTGAAGACGAAAGGATTGATAAGAATACTTTTATATTAAATGACATACTTGACGCTTATGCAGAATTATATTCCGGCATAAATTTCGGGAAATGTTATTTTTTGTTTGATGAAATACAGAATATAAACGGTTGGGAAAAATTCTTAAGAAGAGTACATGAGCAGGTATGCCCGAATGTATATGTAACAGGCTCAAATGCCACAATGCTAAGCAGAGAAATATCAACTTCCCTGAGGGGAAGAAGCATAAGTTATGAAATATATCCTTTAAGTTTTTCTGAGTATTTAAATTTTTTTGACATAAAAATCAACCTCAATTCAAGCAAATCTTTATCGCTGGTATCAAATGCATTTGAACAGTTCTTAAAATGGGGCGGTTTTCCCGAAACTATTAAACTTAATGAAGAAATTAAAATTAAGACATTCCAGGAATATTTTAATGTAATGTTATTTCGTGACATTATAGAAAGATACAATATCGCCCAGACAGCGATACTTAAGTACTTTTGCAAAAGAGTTGTAGCAGCCAGTGCAGGACAATTCAGTATTAATAAAATCTATAATGAAATAAAATCCCAGGGTTATAAAATAAGCAAAGATACTCTTTATGAGTTCCAGGGATATGTTGAAGCAATATATCTGGCTGTTTTTATACCCAAATATTTCGGATCTGCAGTTAAGCGGGAATTTTCAAAAAAGAAAGTATATACAATAGATACAGGTCTTGCATCTTCAATAGATCCGTTCTTTGCAAAAAATATTGGGGCAAAGCTTGAAAATATGATACTTCTTGAGCTTATAAAATCTAAAAAAACAGTTTACTATCGTGCAAATAATTATGAATGCGATTTTTTAATTATTGAAAATGAAAGAATTTCTGAGGCATTACAAGTTTGTGCTGATATGAGCAATATGGAAACAACAAAAAGGGAAGTAAAGGGCCTTATACATGCTTGCAAAGAATATGGGTTAAACAGAGGCATAATTATAAATTTATATGATGAAAAGAGTTATAAACTTGAAGATATTGAAATAATGGTTATGCCGGCATATAAATATATTCTTTTGCTGCAGTCAAAAAAATAGAAGGTTTATCCTAAGTATGCAGCCGGTACTGGTATTTGTAAAGCTTGCTTTCGGATACTTTTTTAGATGACGCAACAGGGCTTGCAGTAGATTCCTGTCTATATCATAAAACCTGTTTAATATATTTAACAATTAAGTTTCAAAGTAGACTATTTTTTTAAGGAATTCCGCTTTAATCGAAAATGCATTTAGAATATTTAAGGATTTTATGTTATATTATTTTTTTATTTAGAAACCCTTAAATTATATGCCTGGAGGAACAAATGGCAAAGCAATGTGTTGAATGCGGAAAAGAGATAAAGGAAGAAACAGATTCTCCCTATTGTGCAAAATGCGATGAGATGCTTGATAAGAAGTTCGAATCCATAGAAGACAATATAATGATTTATAAAGAACTTATGGGTAATGAGATAACAATCCTTAACAAGTTCGAAAAAGAAGATATAGTAGAGCTATATGTGAGGGTTCATGATAAATTTAAAGAAGAAGGGGCTTTTACTGAAGAACAGGCAAAAGTGTTAAACCAGATGATCAGCTCATTTGGACTTACCGGCTCAGATGTTGGAAAAGAAAGGATTGTGGAGTACAAAGAGGGCGCTCATGTTAAGAAGATAGACAAGGATAAATGCCCTGACTGCGGAAAAAACATAAAAGAAGACTTCAATCTCTGTCCGTATTGCGGTTACAGGTTGAAACTGTAGCTTTAAGGAAGTATTTTACTTTCGGATATTATTTTAAATCCATGTTAAAAAAAATATTATTAGCAGGTGCCAGCCTTACTGTTGCCATTATAATAACAATTTCACTGGTTTCCTGCTGTTTTTCAATTGACTTTGACGCTTTTAAAACCACCACGGACGCAGAAAACCGGGAAGACAGCATTGCGCAGGACACCGAAACTGAAACTGCTGAAACCACGGCAGACGAGTCGACTCCGCTTGAAAAACCAGAGCTATATTTAATTTCAAAATTAAAAGTCCCGGGGCAGGCGATAGATGTAAAGTCCCGGGGCGGGTTTGCATATCTTACTAATGACCTTGGCATCTTATTTGTCGTTGATGTAAAAGACAAAGAAAACCCTAAAATCATCGGCAAGTGCAGTGGGATAAATGCTGCAAATATTGTAATAATACAGGGTGATTACGCATATACATCATACACAGACTGGCAGAGACCAAAGGATGAAGCAGATGATTCTGAAGGAACAGAAGTATATTCTGTGTGCGGTTTTAAGATAATAGATATCAGAGACAAGAAAAACCCAATTGTTGTGGGAGATTATATATCAGGGTCAACAGGAAAAAAATCTGTGCAGGGCCTGGCAATACAGGACGATTATGCATTTCTTAATTCAACCAGGCTATTTGACGATTATGCAGAATATTCAGAAAGTGCACTTGAGATTATAGATCTGAGCAATAAATCAAATCCGGTTCTTAAGGGCCAGTGCAGCATAGAGGGTCAGCCAAACGGGCTCTTTGTGTCTGGAAATTATGCATACCTTAATAATACATATTATGATTACAAAAAAGGGGATTATACGGGAAAAAGCAAATTTTTTACTGTTGACATAACAGATAAATCAAAACCTTACATTGCCGGTTTTTGTGAGGTTCCCGGAAATTCATGGTCAGTTTTTGTAGAAGGCAAGAGCGCTTTTCTTTCGAGCAGCAAGTACGATAAGGAAAACCAGGTTTATAATGAAAGCATGCTGCAGGCAATTGATATTTCAGACCCGCAAAAACCAAGAACTGCAGGAAACTGCAGCATTGCAGGAGGCGCATGGGAGATCGATATAAAAGACGATTTTCTTTTTGTTTCAAAAAACGAAGGGGGAATTGCTGTTGTAGACATCAGCGATGTTTTAAAGCCCTCAGTATTGACAATATTAAATACAGGCGGTAATTCATACGATATTGCTATTGCCGGTGATTATGGATATATAGCAGACGGGTTTCAGGGACTTGCAATCATAGGTTTGCAGAAAAAAGAACCTGGCGAGGGGCTGATAGTTGAAGACACTGCTGAAAATGCTAATAAAGCTCCTGTTGCTGAGCTTGAGGTATTTGGGGATAAAACAGAAGGCGGTTTTTTTATAAGCGACAACCCTGTTTTTTTTTCAGCAATTGATTCATATGACCCGGAAGGGGAAAAACTCACATACTCGTGGGAAATAGACGGGATAAAGCTGGTGGAAAAAGCTGCAAAAGAAAGCTTTTCAACCGGATTTACAAATATGCCAGAAAAGCAGTTTGCAATTTCCGAAAAAGGCGAGGAGCTGGCTGTAAACTTTAAAGAGCCGGGAAAATACATAGTTAAGGTGCTGGTGTATGACGGGAGCAATACAGCATATGATGAAGCCATCATAGAAGTAAGGGATGAGCTTATGACAATTGAGCCATTAAAGGAGCATAATTTTGACGTAAAAATAGAATGCGTGCTTACCAACAATAGCGGAGTCACCCTGAAGGAATTAAAATGTTATCTGCGGACTCCTGTTACGTTTTCACCATGGCAGACCATAAACAGCATAACTGCCAGTGTGCCTGACACAGACCAGCTTTTTGATGATTCATGGAATATGTTAACTTATCTTGAATTTAATAAATCCCTGAAAGTGGAAAGCGGCAGGAAAGTATCTGCAAGCATTGTAAGCAATGTTTCAATGTATGAGTATGATATAAAAAAAATATCCACTGAAAACCTTGAATATGAGCCTGACGATGAAGACCTCAAGCTATATACAGGTGAAGACCTTTTTATAGACATATCCAGTCCGGTTATACAGGCGGCTGCAAAAAAAGCTGCAGGAGATGAAATCGACCAGGTAATCAAAGCAAAGAAAATATATGCTTATGTGGCTTCAAGGCTTCATTATGACTGGGAAAGGGCAGCAGACCGCAACTATAAATTTATGGATGCATCAGAGATACTGAAAGCAGGAAAAGGCGTCTGCGCTGATTATGCCATTTTATACACCGCTCTTTTAAGAGCAAACGGCATCCCGTCAAGAGTGGTTGGCGGAATACCCGTTACTCTTATACTTGGCAAAAAAAGTAAGACTCTGGATATTGGTCATGCATGGGTTGAAGTAAAACTACCCGGTTATGGCTGGATCCCTGTGGACATTACGCAGGAACAGGGGTTTATGAAGACAGATTATTTTTTGAATCTTGCTACAGAAAAGGGAACAAGTTTTTTGTATGAAAGCCAGACAATGGACTGGACAAGCTACTATTATGATGGCTTTAAATATAAATGGGACGGCAGTAAGGCACCGGACAGCAGTAAAATCATGCAAAAACTTTATTACAGCATAATAAACCTGGACCTGACAGACCTTGCAGTATACAAATGAAAAGCATACTTTAGCAGCCCTTCCGCATTTGTTCCTGTCCAGGGAGAGAAAAAGGGCAGGGAAGATAACAAGCAGCCGCTATGGTAAAAAAGCAGCAATAATGCAAGAAAAATTTTTCAAGTGGTACTTCAGCCCCACAGTCAGAAAAGAATTTATTAATATATTTCTCAAGTACAAACGATATACAAACGATATAATATAATATTGTTATAATATTGTTTATTAAAAAATATAAGGGGCATAGAGAAATGAAAGGCAAAAAAAACAAAATTGTATTTATCCTGATTTCGCTCCTGACACTTATAATGTTTTTCGCAACTGCTGCAGTATGTAACCTATGCGGTATTGCACCTGTGACCACTGATACAACGCTGGAAAGCGAAACAACTGGTGCCGAAGCGACAACATCAACAACAGACAAAGATAAAACAACATCAACTGCCAGTTCTGAAAGCAAGGATGAAGAAAGTACAGAGTCAACATCCGGAGAAGGGTCAAAACCAACAATAAAGCTCAGTATTTATGAGGGGCCCACATATGCGCCGGAAAGCGGTGTCTGCTATTACCGGATCAAAGCAGAAGTCACTGGAAAACCTGCACCGGCTGTAAAATTTTCAAAAGACGACAGCCTGGGGTCGCTTGGTAAAAATAAATGCCAGGTAAACATAAACAATCCCTCTGACAAGTATACTCTTACAGCTACTGCAAAGAATTCCGCAGGCGAAGCTTCAGCCAGCATGGAGCTGGAATGGGGTTGTGAAATACCCAATAAAGACCCTGTGATAACAAAATTTGAAACTAACATATCTGAAGAAAAATTTTACATCAACAGCGTCTGTTCTCTTGAAGCAGATGCCAATGACCCAGATGGTGATGCCCTTACTTATAAGTGGGAAGTTTCAGGCGGCGTTATTTCTGATGCAGCTGCGAAAAATACCACCTGGACAATGCCAGCCACTTCTGGGGATTATACTGTAAAGATAACTGTGACTGACGGAAAAGGCGGTGTAGCAGCTGAAACAGTAACAAGGCAGGTTGTAGCTGTGGTCTATGATTTTATCAGTGGAGCGCCTGGCGCTTACTGGACAACAAATGCAGGAATTATCCCGTTTGGCGGGCCAACTACAGATGACAGGGGATATGCAATGTTGTTAAGCAGTAAGACTCTTGAAGACGGGGTAAGTTATTCAAACGTGCTTGTAACACATCCCAGATGGATAGATACAGGCTGGATATCGGGTGCTTTTCCAAATCTTTCAAGCCAGATAAAAATTCCTTCCGGAGCAAAATTCAAAGCAAAAGTCGGATTTGTAAATGGTGCCACAGGTACTAATGGAGCATATTTCAGGCTGCGTTTTTATGATGGAGTAGACTGGTATTATTTCCCAAATCCAACAGGAGTTTTATGTGCATATAATGGCGCGCTTGATGATTTGACATTTAATCTTAGCTCAATTGCCGGTATAAGCGGAGTAGCATACCTGCAGGTTGATACTGCAGGAAATTCATACAGAGACTGGGCTGTATGGGTAAATCCAGTGATTACAAAATAAGTAATTTATAATATAGAAATCTCTTATAATAAAGATATATAATAAAGACATTCAAAAATTAAAGCGGCCGGATTAAAACATATAATCCAGCCGCTTTAATTATTCCGGTTATCTTTTTTAAGCTTTAAACTTCAGTCTGACCGAAGCTTTAAACCAGTTCAACAAACCCGATGCATTGCTTCCTGCCAATGCTTTATAAAATGTCAAAATGCCAGGACTGCAGCATTAACTTAACTGATTAAGAAATGTTTAAAAATGGAACAGCCTTCCTGACAGGTCTGTAACAAGTACAGCAGTCTCAATGGCAACAACGCTTATGAGTTTGATAAGTATGTTCATTGATGGTCCTGCAGTGTCTTTTAAAGGATCTCCTACAGTGTCGCCGATTACTGAAGCAGCATGTTCAGGAGTGTTGCTTCGCCCTTCTTCCTCTATCTTTTTCTTTGCATTATCCATTGCGCCGCCGGCATTAGCCATAAAAATTGCCTGCGCAAAACCTGAAAGCAGAGTACCTATTATAAGGGCAACCACTCCGCCGGGTCCCAGCAGGATGCCAACGATTACAGGTATTGCAAAAATCATTATTCCCGGGGCTATAATGCCTCTCTGCGCAGCTCTTGTAACAATAGTAATAAATGTCTTGGGATCGCCTTTTGATTTTCCTGACATTATATCCTTTATCTGCCTTCTTGCTTCAACAACAACCTTGTCAGCAGCTCTACCCACGGCACCAATAAGCAGAGAGGTGAATAAAAACGGCAGCATTACACCTGTGAAAAGTCCTGCAAGTATTTTAGGATCCTTCATGAAATCAAGCAGCACCTGTAAATTTAAAAGCTCTATCTTTGAAAAATAAGACTGCCCAAGCGCAAGCGCTGTAATTGCTGCGCTTCCTATTAAAAGACCCTTACCAATTGCCGCTGTTGTGTTTCCAACGGCATCCAGCTTGTCTGTTGTCCTTCTGACTTCCGGGGGAAGCTCTGTCATGGAAGCAATGCCGCCCGAATTGTCTGCAATCGGGCCGTACACATCGATAGTGATTGCAAATGGTGTTACTGCAAGCATCGAGACTGCTGAAAGCGAGACGCCATAAAGGCCCATCTTAATATCGGAAGAACCTCTGGAGATATAAAAACTGAAAAGCATCACTCCTATTACTGTAAGGGCGGGAAGCAGCGTACTCTCCATGCCGTAGGCAAGACCATTGACAACAAGTGTTGCAGGTCCTGATTTAGCGCTTTCAGAGATATTGCGAGTCGGCCTGTAGCGTGAGTCAGTGTAAATAAGAGTAAACAATCCTATTAGAAAACCTGCAAGAACGCCTCCAAGAGATGACCAGAACAGGAAGTTATAATCCGGGCCAAGTATGTAACGGACAGTAAAGTAAGAAAGTATTACTATGGCAAGGACTGTTATGAGCAAACCCGCAAGCGTAGTCGCTGTTAATTTACTGACTGTCGCATTTTCTCTGTATCGACTTACTATAAGCTTTATGATAAAAATCGCAAGGATTGACGCTATTGCTCCGGCAGTTGAGATTATCATCGGCAGTATGATGCTGTTTACCATAAGCTGCGAGCCTTTAAATGCAAGAAAACCGAGAAACTCTGTTGCAATTATTGCCCCTACCCATGATTCGAGCGAGTCTGCTTTCATACCGCCCACATCGCCAACATTGTCGCCGACATTATCAGCAATTGTCGCCGGGTTTCTGTAATCATCTTCTGCAAGTCCGGACTCAACCTTGCCCACATAATCCGCTCCCATATCTGCAGCTTTTGTAAAAATTCCTCCGCCTGTCCTCATGAAGAATGCCGCAAAACTTGCTCCTATGGTAAAGGTGATCAGTATGTTTACAACATTTTCCATGGCAAGCGCAGGATCAGGAATAGACCTGTTGTAAAACCAGTATAAAATATTGAACCAGAAAGCAGTATCAAACAAGGCAACTGTTCCGAGAAGAAGTCCGGAAGCAGCAGCTGCAGTAAATGCAATATTCATTGCTTCACCGAGCCCTTTTTTCTGGGCAGCATAGGTAACGCGGGAATTGGAGGTAGTGGATATCCACATTCCAATATAGCCTATCAGCAGACTGAAACCCATGCCAGTTGCAAATGCAGGCAACGACGGCCACTGAAGATATCCGAAGATAACCATTATCCCGAAAAGTATTTCCAGGACAATGAAAAAAATTGCCATGATTCTTGCCTGCTGGTTAAGATAAGCCCTGCTGCCAACAAAAATAGCATTGGAAATCTCAACCATCCTGGGAGTGCCTCTGTTTTTTTTCCCTACCATTGCTGCAAATACTATTGCAAGCAACATGCAGATAAGGGCACCAATAAAAGGCAAGATACGTAAAAACATCAAATTTGGCATTCTCTTCCCCCCTTAAAGGTTTTTATAAATTAAATAAATATAAACCCGCTTTCAAGTCTGCTTTCAAGTTTGCTCTCAAATCCGCTAACTTAAAAACGGCTCAATCGAAGCATAAAAAAATTATTAAAAAGACGCTGGATTAAACGGAATTGTCCAAAGAATTCTATTAAAAATACCATAAATATTCAATATATTTTTTCTTTCTGTCATAGATAGTCGTACCAGTTTATTTTTTTTACGCTCTTATCTTTTATTTACCCAATGCTCTATTTTTTTTATGAAAGCTTTTTATATTTCTTATATTCCTTATGTTATTTAAGGGGCCATGCGCCACATTAATTACACACAAGTTCTTTTTTGGTTGAAAGCTGTATTAAAACTGTTAAACTTTTTTGTATGTGCGTGCTCTTAAAAATAAATATGAGTATTAAAAATATTAATAATGACCTTATAAACTGTCAGCTTGAAAAAAAGAGCAGGCTGCTAGGAGGCTGAATTGAAAATAAGGCGTCTTTTATTATTATGGGAACTGCCGCAGATTATGCTCGGATTCTTTATGTATGTCCTGCTAAAAAAAAGGATAACATACAGGCAAACTTACAGGGACGCTGCAGTATTTTATGTAAAAGGATTTCCGGGCGGCATCTCACTGGCATGGCTTATTTTTATTAATGAAAATGAAGCAGGGGATGTACAGGTCATAAGGCACGAATATGGGCACAGCATTCAGTCCTGTATGCTTGGATGGTTATACCTTATCATCGTAGGCGCAGCATCGCTGATACGGTCTGTAAGGTGGAACAGGTCAAAGCGAGACATTAAAGGCTACTACAGGGGTTTTCCGGAAAATTGGGCAAATTCACTTGGTAAGGCTGTATTTAATTTTATGATAATATCCCTGACTCTTATTATGCTGTGTATGCCGATAAGTGTTTCATGTGCAAATGCAGGCAGTAAAACAGACGGCAGCCAGCCGGACAATTATTATCCGCAAAAATATAAGGGGCAGTTAAATATTCTTAGCCAGAATATGATGCTTATACCATTCGGATTTGCTGCTCCCGAATTAAACTCAGGACAACTCTGCTTATTGAAGCCTTAAAAAAAGATGATTTCGGTATAGTCGGGCTGCAGGAAATTTTCAGCGACTCTTCTCAGGACAGTATTTTAAAAGCC
>MWAX01000163.1 GCA_002068775.1 Actinobacteria bacterium ADurb.Bin346
AAATCACCTCTATATTATGCCTCATAAACTTTTTCATGAATTTTTCAGGCGGTTTTTTATCAGTTACAACAGTATTTATATCTTCTATTGCGCAGACTTTTGCAAGCCTTACGACATCAAACTTGCTTGAGTCCACAAGAATTATCCTTGAAAGCGCGTTCTTTAGCATGATTTTCTTTATTGTCGCCTGAATTGTATTTTCAACTGTTACTCCTGATTCAAGCGAAATCCCTGATGCTGAAATTATGGCTTTATCTGCAAAAAAATCCCTTAAAAAACTTTCAGCAGATGAGCCTATAAAACTGTGGGTGTTTTCCTGCAGTTGCCCCCCTGGGCAGAATTTATTTATTCCCGGTTCATCTTTGATTTCGTTTATTATTTCAAGGCTGTTGGTTATGATTGTCAGCCCTGTCATGCCTGTGATCTTTTTTGCAAGCGCAAGGGCAGTTGTCGAGCTGTCGAGGAATATGCTGTCGCCATCAGATATAAGGCTTAAAGCTTTTTCTCCAATCATGCTTTTTTCAACAGGGTTCATTTGTTTGCGAAGGTCAACTGATATTTCAGTCGTAGGTCTTTTAAATGTCACGGCCCCGCCGTAAACGCGCTTCAGCAGGCCCTGCTGTTCAAGGTATGCAAGATCCCGGAGTATGGTCATCTCTGAAACACTGAACATGCTTGAAAGATCAGAGGTCTTTACACCGCCATTTTTTTCAACAACTTCGGCTATCTTTAATTGTCTTTCAACTGAAAGCATGTTTGTTTGAAAATGTTTAACTTTGTTTGATAATTTTATTTTATGTGATATTTCTTCATTAGTCAATATGCTTTCGGATACTTTTTTAGATGACGCAATTCATATGCTTTCAGATACTTTTTAAATAAGGCATCTTTAGCTTGACATTAGCCTGTATGTTTCTCTTGCAATCATAAGCTCTTCGTCAAGTCTTGCAACAAAAACCTTTACTTTTGAGTTATCAGAATTTATAAGGCCTTCACCGGGAATGGAGCTGTTTTTAGTTTCATCAATTTTAATTCCAAGATAATCCATTTCCCTTAATATCTCTGCACGCAGGTTGGGAGAGTTTTCACCGATGCCCCCGCCAAAAATAATCGCATCAACGCCATTCATTACAGCCGCATACATGCCGATGTATTTTTTTATCCTGTAAACAAAGCAGTTCATCGCCCTTATACAGTCAGGATCTTTTTCCCTGTAACCCTTGCTCAGTTTCCTGAAATCACTGTATTTGCTGCGCGAAAGACCTAAAAATCCTGATTTTTTATTAATAAGGTCATCTGCCTGGCCGGGAGTCATATTTTCCTTTTTCATTAAGAACGGTATGATTGCCGGATCTATGTCACCGCATCTTGTTGACATTATCAGCCCTTCAGTCGGCGTGAACCCCATGGAAGTGTCGATTGATTTTCCATTGCGCACAGCTGATATGGACGCTCCTCCTCCCAGCATTATTGCAACTATTTTTAATTCTTCGGGCTTTCTGTCTATAAACTCTGCAAGTCTTGCCATCATACTGCTGTAGGCGATACCGTGAAACCCGTATTTTCTAATCCTGTATTTTTCATAGTAGTCATATGGCAGTCCGTAAAGATATGCATATTCCGGCAGGTCCTTATGAAAAATATTATCAAAAATTGCTATGTGGGGAATTTCTGTAAAAATCTCTTTGCAGACTTCAATCCCCAGAAGATTCGGCGGATTATGAAGGGGTGCAAGCTCAAGACTCTGCCTGATAATGGAAAGCATCTCGTCATCGATTATTGAATGAGCGTTTGTTCTGTCACCGACATTTACTACTCTGTGGCCAACCGCCTTTATGTCGTTTTTATCCTTGATTGCACCCACTTCGTCTGATGAAAGCTTCTTAAGCACTATCTCAAGACCTGCCCTGTGGTCAGGTATGGGATATGGAGTTTCTTTTTCAGAATAATCTCCTGATTTTAATGTAAGAATCGAGCTTGGAAGGCCGATATTTTCTATTTTTCCTTCTGCTATGACTGATTCCTTCGGCATTTCATACAATTTGAATTTGATGGATGTTGAGCCGCAATTAATTGTCAGTAGATACATGATTCCCCTTCATTTAAATTATTAATTAATAAATTTAAACCCCTGCCTGAGGTTCTTTAAAATACTAACTTTTCTTATTGAATCTTTATAAAATCACGGTTTTTTACTGCCTTAATACTTTTTCAAGCTCTTCATGCGGCCTTGGAATGACATGGGCGGCAAAAAGATCGCCAACCCGCTTAGCTGCCGCGGCTCCGGCATCGACTGCTGCCTTTACTGCTGCAACTTCCCCCTGTACCACCACTGTTGTATAGCCTCCGCCAATACGTTCCCTGCCAATCAGATGCACCTCGGCTGCTTTCAACATCTGGTCAGCCGCTTCTATCATTGCCACCAGTCCCTTGGTCTCTATGAGCCCTATTGCTTTTTCCATGTAATCTCTTTTTGCAGTCATTTCCGGTTAAAAAATTTATATAATTAACCAGGCAAATTATAAATTGGAACAATTTTAAATTAGAACTTGACTATTTACAAATACACAATACAAAATCTTCAGCACTATCCTGCTGTAGGCACTTTTCTGTAAATAAAATGTAAAATTATCCCCTTTATTAATATAATTATCATCATACCGAGAACCAGAGCCATCATTAAAAAGAATGTTTTTCCAGTGGGGGAAAACCGGTCCCTGAAAAAATACAATACCAGTGGAAAAACCAGAATTGCAAAAAGCGAGCCGATTACATTGGGATTTACCTTGTGTTTTTTTCCGAGAGTGAATCTATAAATCAGGGCAATGGCAAGGCTTGCTCCAAGGACTATTAAAAATTGGACTGGCAGAAGCGGTGCGCTTATTCCCATCGCCGTAGCAACTCCGCCACCACCCCTGAATTTAAAAAATACGGGCCAGTTATGGCCCAGAAGCACTGCAAATGATGCTATGACAATGGTTAACATATCAAGGCCTATCGTCATTCCTATAAGTGGTATTGCAGCGCCTTTTCCGCAATCAAATAAAAAAACCGGTATTCCCGCTTTAAGGCCGTACTGCCGACCAGCGCCTGCAGTTCCCGGGCGGTCAACAGACCCGAATCCCTTTTTACCAAGTATTTTCGCAATGACATAGCCAAACACTACAGAACCAATCAGATAACTTGCAATAATGAAAAAAATCCTGAAATATATATTATCTGCCATATGTATTCTGTTTCTTACATTAATTAATAAAGTATTTAATACTACATCATAATTTTTTTATTTAAAGCTTTTATTTAAAGCTTTTTTCCGGCTCTATGGATAAGCTCTATGAATAATTAAATCACATTATACATTCACAATTCTGCCGGTACAATTTTTTTATTTCAAATTGTTAAAACAAATTAATTTTAATACAATTGCAGAAATTAAAAATACTCACACGACGCTGTAGTTAAACGTAATTAAAAATTACTTCAGGCTGAAAGGGGAGATATGTGGACTTAAAACTTCTTAACATATTTAAGGACCTCGGGATTATTCTTGCAAGTTTTTTAGCTGGCGCAATTCCTTTTTGCTTTATCCTCGGCAGGATGATCAGCGGAAAAAGACTGACTGAAATTGGCGACAAAAACCCGGGTGGCTGGAACCTTGTTTTTAATGTTTCAAAAATATGGGGCGTTTTGGGAATACTGCTTGACATGGCAAAAGGCTATTTCGCTTATTTTCTCGCACTGAAATTTTCAGGCCCTTTTTCAATACAGATACTCGGAACAGATTACAACATGTTCATCGCAGCAATTGCAGGATGCGCATCTGTTGCCGGGCATAATTATTCACCATTTATGAAATTCAATGGAGGAAAGGGGCTGGCTGCATGGGGCGGTTTTGTGCTTGCTGCCAACCCTTATGTTTTCATTCCAGCTGCCGCAGGATTTTTATCCGGGATTTTTATTGCCAGGAATATGATATGGTCTGTAATGCTGGCTGTGACTTTTTCTGGCATTTTTCTGAGCATGTTTTCCAATTACTGGACCTTTG
>MWAX01000164.1 GCA_002068775.1 Actinobacteria bacterium ADurb.Bin346
ATTTTTAGGGATACTGGCATCTGCAGGAGTGGGCCTGATTGTGGGCTCACTTATTAAAAGCATCCAGGGAGCTGTTATGACAGGAGTTGGTATAGCAGTTGTGACATCAGCTATTTCCGGTGTTTTTTTCCAGTATTCTTACCTTCCGCCAGCGCTTCAGGCGTTTGCCAGGTTCTGGCCGATGTCTGCTGTAAATTCAATAATAATTAATTATCTGATAGGCGATATCGGTTATAATCCGCTCACTGTACTGAACCTTTCGCTCACTATTGCAATATCACTGCTTTTTTTTACAGCAGGGATTGTTTTATACACAATATATTGCTGGAGAGCAGAATAATTATTGCTGGAAATCAGAATAATAAATGATGGCTGATATGGCAGGGCATTTGAAAATAACATATCAAATCCTTTTTTTCAGGCAGCTCTATTTAAACTGGATAAACTTCATTTATACTGAATTCAAAAATGCAGTTTTTATCACCATTGCAGATCCGGCTTGATATTTTTAAATTGAAGCTCTTTAAAAACTCTGAAGCAAAGACAGAGTATTCTGCGGAGCATATTGCTGAGCCGACTTTTTCTGAAAGAGACTGTCTGTTTGACCTTACCATTATTTCATGCCATGGGCAGTGAGTAACTGCTGCTTTTATCATCCCGGGTTTCCTGGATAACCTGAATTTATAATTATCAAGTTTCATTTTTATCCTGACGGCTTCAATAAAAAGGGTTTCAGGCGCATTACCAGACACAGGCAGGCTTTTTGCCAGAAGTCGGGATTTTATAAACCTTGCCTGGATTTTTGGCAGGACTTTCCAGACTTCTTTATCTATTTCGAGAGCTTTCTCAAATCCGTACTGCTCTTCAATTTTTACAAACCATAAACCGTCGACACTCGTGAAGTTTCTGTAAAAATATTCTTTTATATCTTTACTGCTGAAATTCTTCATTTTATATTCTTCATTTTATATTTAAAATTATTGTTGTAATTAATGTAAAACTGAAAGCCTTTAAAATTATGCGATAAATAATAAAATTTTAAAGGCGTTTTTTATAAGAATTTTAAGTTGTATAATATTTTCAATAAAGTTGCAAAAAATTTTGTGATTACAATTTTAATAATTATAAATTTTGTGATTATAAATATCTGCCCGGTTTTTTAATAACAGGGAACAGGCAGCATAAAATTAACAACTCAAAATAATTTTAAACTAATTCAGTATATATGAAAAAGAAAAAATCGAAATCTTTTAGAGGATGTTTTCTTTGCAGAAGCCTTTATAAAAGCATAGCTGCAGTAATATTATTTGTTCTCTGCATTGTAATGACAGGCTGTTCATTAATTGATGACTATTTTGTAAAGAAATCAGAATATGATTCACTGCAGGCGCAATTAAATGATGCAAACAAAACAGCTGATGCGCAGATGGAAAAAATACGGGAGATTGAGAATAAAAATGAAGCGCTTGAGGAAGAAAAAAACAAGACTGGCGAAGAAATCGATTTGCTTAATTCTCAGGTAAAAGAGCTTAAATCACAGCTTGACGCAAAAAGCATACAAAACCTTGAAAAACAGATAGAAAAGCTTGAAGGTCAGCCAAAAAAACTTAAAAACCTGTTAAACAATATCAACGATCTTCTGAAGAATGTATACATAGGCTCTTCTGCTCCTGAAGAGCTTGCCTACACTTTTACAGCGTTTACTATCTCATATAAGGCTAAAACTTATATAATTACTGCCGGCCACTGTGTGGCTGATAATTACGGAAAAGAAGGCACATTCAAGTTCAAGGCAAATTTCAGCGATAACTGGCTATATCCTGACCTATTAGGCTACAAGGCGGAATTCTATAATCTTGATGATTACGGTGTATTTTATGCTGACGGCATGTCAGGCGGGTTTGAAATAAGCGATAAAAAAACAGAAGACCAGTTTTTATTAGGCAGCATAGATAAAGGGTTAAGCATTGTCAGAAACCTTGGAGATTCTTCGAGGCGAGGCGAAAGCGGCAGTCCGGTTGTAAACGAAGACGGCGAAGTGATTGGAATCTATGTGGTATATGGACTTGAGTTTACTCCAATACAGCTTGTCCTAAATATTATTGATAAAACAGAGATCAAAAGATTAAATTTACTTCTGATTAAATCCGGAACTGATTAAATTTATTCCGGGCTTGCAATCCTGAGGTTTTTTTAAAAAAGATTTTAAAACCGGAAAAATCCGGGGGCGGTTAAAAAGAAAAAATAATGTTCAAACATTGTTAATAAAGTTAATTATCTTATTATTATGCGGAGATAAATAATGAGTGATAGTTTTATAGAATTTTTTGACAGCAATTTCTGGATGGGAGAGCACAATATCAGCAATAAACATACTGTGAGTGACATAAGCTCGCTTGATGAGATCTCCGGCAGGACGGCAAAATACAATATAAATGGAGCTTTAATAAATCATTTTAATGGTTATTTTTGTTCGGCTGAAGCTGGAAATGATATGCTTTCAGATTTTCTTGAAAAAGCAAACAGCAGCAGCGCAGCTGCAGCATGCTACGGAGTGCTTTTTGTAGAATTTGAGTATTTCAAAGGACCTGAAATCTTTCATGAGCATTTAAAAAAAAGATATCAGCAGGGTTTCAGGGCAATCAGGCTGCTTCCAAAATCACACAAATATCCATTTGAAGCCACGCTTTTAAAGCATATTTATGAGGTGCTTAATTCCTGCAGATTTCCGGTTATAATCAACCTCGAAGAGCTTGATATAACGGGAGATAAGTATATAGAATGGATGAAAATACTTCATGTTGCAGCAAGCTTTCCTGAAATGCCTGTGATAATTGATGGAGGAAGCTCAAAAGAAATCATGTTCAACAGCTATATATATCTTCTTATAAAAAACAGCTCCAATATTTATTTCAATACACATAATCTGTTCTCACTTGGGCAGATAGAAAATATTGCTGGTTTTGGAGGTTCCGACAGGCTCATTTTTGATTCCTTTTATCCATTTTATGAAACGTTCCTTTCAGTTGACAGGATACTCGAGGCTGATCTTGAAGAAAAGGATAAGCAAAATATTGCTTCTGCAAATATAAAAAATATTATGAACAATATAAAAATTTAAATCCGGAGAGAACCAATGCAGGAAAAATTAAAGGATTTTACAATTATAGACACACATCTTCATCTCGGATATTTAAGCGGTCTGAATCTTCCGCTGGAGCCGGATAGCGCTATCATGGCACAGTATAAAAAATACGGAGTCTCAAAAGCTATATTTTCACATCATTACGCCATCTCTTCAGTTGACTTCGGGCTTGAATGCACCCTTTCTGCATTGGAAAAATACAAAGGCAGCTTTTTTGCATACCTTGTTTATAACCCGAATTTTGAAAGAAGGAGCCTTGAAATAATAAAGGAGTACATAAGCAGTGAATCTGTTGCCGGGGTAAAGATACATCCTTCATAGCATGCCTGTTATCCCTATGATGAAAGATACAATAAATTTTGGGACTTTGCTGATTCAGAAGGGCTGATCGTTCTCACCCACAGCTGGAATCCAAATGTATCAAACAAGTCACAAAGATTCTCCGACCCCTGTTTTTTTGAAAAAATTGCAAAAGCGCATCCTAACGTAAAAATAATCCTTGCTCATGCAGGCGGCAGGGGGGATTATCTTTATAAGGTAATTGATTTAATAATTAACAATGATAATTTATATGTGGATTTTGCAGGTGATATTTTTGAACCTTTCCTGGTAAGAGACTATGTGAAAAGGGCTGGTTCTGAAAAGCTTTTATTTGGAACAGACCTTCCATGGCTTGACCTGCGTTACTACCTTTCAAATATGCTTAGTGCAGAAATATCGGACAGTGACAGAAAAAATATATTCGGTCTTAATGCAGCAAGGCTTTTTAGTATCTCTATATAAAGGTTTACAAGTGAAAGTATCGCAGAATCTCTAATGTTTTTTAAAATCAATGTCTGATTACTCAAGGCGCAGTGCACGGTCAATGATTTTATAGGAAAACATATAAAAAAAATAACCCGGGAATAGCATGCCCGGGTTATTTTTATCCAGTAAGCTAATCAGGCGTCCAGCTGCAGACTCTTTTTAGCCATGTCGTATACCTTCTTTTTTAGTGTTTTGTCAGTGATGTTTTTTATTCTTCTTTCTTCCATTGTTTATAATTTATTTTTATAAATATTTATCTTGTTAATTTTTAAATACTGTTGTTACAACCCTTCTGTCACCATTGTCTATCATCCCAACGCCGATTATTCCATATCTGTCTTTTAAAATATTTGCAGCATGGCCGGGGCTCTTCATCCATGCATCTAAAAAAGCCTCAGGTGAGCCAATATCTGCGGGGAGTGACTGTGCCAGATTTTCACCCGCAGCATTCCATTTGATGCCGCAGCTTCTCATAATATTAAATACCGTGGTTCCCTCAGGGGTGTAATGTGAAAAATAATTTCTTGAAAGCATGTCATTGCTTCGGGTCCTGGAAATATCAGTCAGGGACTGGTTGGGCTGGAGCGCTGCAAGTCCATTATTGACCCTTGCAGTGTTAATAAGGTAGAGCACTGCTTCTTCATATTCTGACAGATTAACCCCTGCCGGCTGCTGTTCGGGCTTGGAGTCCTGCTGCTGATGCTGCTGATTGTTTTCATTTTCTGTGCCCATAACACTTATGGAACTTATATAAGGGTCCGTTCCTGAAGACTTTGATATTGCCATTGTTAAAAACAATGTGAGCACAATAACTGCAACTGCAAAGGGGATTATAAAATTCATGTGATTGGTATTTAACTTTATTTTATACATCTGAGTCCTTTCTAAAAGTAAAAAAGTAAAAATAAAAAGCCGTAAAACCTTTAGAGGCTTTACGGCTAAAAATTAATAATATGGGGATATTTCATATGCCCTGATCATGGCCTGTCCTTATGCTCTTTTCAGAGGACAGTTAAGCAACAGACATGAAAAAGCAAAAAAAAGCCATTCTTGCTAGAGGCAGGAATGGCAAAAAATAATAGCCGGTTGCACTACTGGCTCATTACATTTCTAAGTGCCCAAATGATGAAATGTAAATCATTGCCTCTATTTTTTAATTATTATTAAATTATCAAATAAACTAAATATACTTATATATATACTTTTAATGCTTATTATATTTATACATTTCTATAATGTCAAGAAAAATTTAAAAAAATCTTAAAAAAATAAATATTTTTTTATGCATATAAAAAAACAATAAAAATGATAAAAAGGAATGATAAGAGTTTTTTAAAAGCGAGAAATTACTATTGGGATTGAAAAGAATCATCTGAATAAATTTCTTCAATCTACAATTTTTAAGAAAATGTCTATAAGGTTAGGATCGAATTGTTTACCCGAAAGACAAAGCAATTCTTTCTTTGCTTCGGCTTTTGTAAAAGCATTCTTATAAGGCCTGTCATTAGTCATAACATCATAAGCATCAACAATTGATATAATCCTTGATGTAATTGGAATCTGATCCCCTGAAAGCTTATGCGGATAACCTGTACCATCCCACCATTCATGATGACAGAGGATTGCTTCACTAATATGAGCTAACTGTGGAGATGCATAGACTATATTGTGCCCAATTTCTGAATGTCTTTTCATGATGTCCCACTCTTCATTATTAAGATAACTTTTTTTCTGCAGGATTTTTTCAGGAATTGCGATTTTACCTATATCATGTAATTTGGCAAGCAGCATAAGATCGTCAATCGAGCTTTCAGGAAGCCCGATAGCATTACCAAGCTTGACCGCAAGCTCCTGAAGCCTTTTTGCATGGTCCTGTGTTTCATGGCTTTTTTCCCAAAGACTTCTCTCAAGTGATGACAGCAGGGAACTGAATATGCTTTTTCTTTCGAGAAGTTTTCTACGATACATAAGGTCTTCTGCTTTTTTAATGACCTTTAGTATATCTGTGCCCGGTGTTATTTTAGTTGCAGTCCCGAGTGAGATGCTGAGCGGAACTTTTTTATTATTAGTTTTATCCACTGTATTTTTAATGCGGTCTATTATTTCTTTTGTCTCATTCTCGGCAGTTTTAGGCAGAAGGATGGCAAATTCATCGCCTCCCCATCTGGCGACTATATCATCTTCCCTGCAGCATTTTCTCAGCACGGCAGCTGATGCTTTCAATAATCTGTCTCCTTCCATGTGTCCAAACGCATCATTGGCAAGCTTCAGGCCGTTTATATCTCCTATAATTATGCTCAAGGGAAGCTGTCTTTTAGTATTGAGCCTTTTCAGTTCTTCTTCAAAATAAGCTCTATTATAAAGCCCTGTCAGGCTGTCATAAAAACTCAGATATTTGATTTTCCTGTCGGTTTTATGATTTTCAATCGCATTTATAAAAATATTTCCCATAATTCTCAGGAGGGACAGCTCCTCCTCATTCCATTTTTTCATTTTTTTTACAGAATCAAATCCGAGGAAACCTTTGAGATGATTTCTATATAACATTGGGACCAGCGCAATCGATTTTATATCCTGTGCTTTGAAAGTTTCAGTAAGAAAACCTGCTTCCGGCGGCATTTCATCCAGATTTTCAATACAAATATCCTCCCGAGCATTTAACCTGTCCAGAAGCCACTTATACTGGATGCAGGGCATCATTCTGCAATTATTTAGCTGAGGCTCTATGCCGTCAGCGGTCCATTCACTTGTATTATCTATGTATTTGAAGTCTTTTGTTATAAGAAACACATAACTCCTGTCTGCATCAGAAAATTTACCTATTATTCTTAAAGCTTTGCCAATTTTCTTATCGATATTTTCCGGAGGAGTTGACATAAAACTTGCAGAAATCCTTGCAACCAGCTTAGCAAATCTGGCTTTATATTTAAGTATATTTTCAGATTTTTCTTTTTCTGTAATGTCCCTTATTATTATTGTGGTGCAGTTTAGCTGATTATAATGATTAAAATTCTGGTTGACATCTATTCCATAAAAAGTTTTTTTTGTATCATCCATTATTATTTTTTCCTGATCCTTTTTGTCTTTACCCCTGATGTACTCAATGCATTGCGGCCATACATCCCGGATATTTTTGCCAGTCAGGTTTTTATTTGACGAGCCTATTAATTTAAGGGCTATTGGGCTGATTTCAAGTATAAAATTTTTTTTATCAAGGACTATTACCCCGTCCTTCATATTTTCTAAGATTGCGCTTTTTGTGACCGGAATAACACTGCCCAGATTAAGTCGTATAACACCTACAAGAAGGATTATTATGCTTGCTGAAAGAAGAAGGGGAGTAAAGTCTATATAAGATAATGGGAATAATCCTGCAAGATAAACAATATTTGCTGCGATGGGAAAAATTGCAGCCATCATTAAAAGTATCGTTGTAAGTCTGTAAAATTTGATGGATACAGCGAGCATCTTGAATAACTGGTAAAAGCTGACGAGAATCAGTATGTACGCATACACTGTCCATATCCAGAATAAAATACCGAATTCCTTTAACAGATAATTATTTCCCCTTTCAAACAGGATGGTGTATTTAATTACCACAAGATGGTGGAATCTGTTAGTGAAATCAGTAATTGTATAAATAAAGGGAAATACTGATACAGCAATCACATTTTGCGGTTTTGACCATTCTTTATAACCGGAATACTGCATTACAAACACGAAAAAGGATACCGGAACGGTGCATATGCCAATAAAAGATAAATGGTTTAAAAAAACTTTATGCTGCTCAGAAATTGTCAGAAGCTCAAATGCATTTGTCAGCAGCCACAATATTGTTCCAACTGAAAGAATTATCAGGACCCTGTAATTAAGAATGGGTTTGGCTTTTGAAATATATATTACAAAAATAAAAGCAAATACTATCCCGACAAACTGAGGTATTGCAAAATAGTTAAATTGTAAAAAAGAATGACCCATATATTTTTAAATTAATGTTATAATAAATACTTATAATTATCTGCCTGATAACTTTAATAGTTATAATAACGATTTTAAAATATTTATATTATAATTAATTATATATTAAAAATATACTTTATATCAATAAATGTTTTAATATAATCAATACAGATAAATAAAACAGAAAACATGAATATCAGGAGCATGAACAATCAACAGAAACTAAAACTCTGCAGGGAGCTGATCAGAGAATATAAGATGAAGCCCCTGACTTTCGAGGGAGGGTTTTACTTAGAGACTTTTCGTTCAGACACATGTTCTTCCATACTTTTTTTAATAACCCGGCAAAATTTTTCAAGGCTTCACAGGCTGCCGACAGCAGAAATATATAATTTTTATTTTGGGGATCCTGTGAATATGATAAATATTGCAGGAAATGGCAAATTATCCTTTATAAAACTGGGAGATAATTTTAAAACCGGTGAAAAATTCCAGCATGTTGTTCCCGGAGGCTGCTGGCAGGCATCCTATCTTTCAGAAGGCGGAGTTTTTGCCATGATGGGAACGATTATGGCCCCGGCTTTTAAAATAGGTGATTTTGAGGATGCCACAAAATATAAGCAGATAATGCTTGATAATTACCCTGACTGCAATAAATTGCTTGAGAAGCTGATATAATGATTGCAGGGAATGCCTGCGCCTGCATGGGGGCTGTTTGGGATGCTAATATTACGGCAGCTTAAAACACTAATGTGACACTAATATGACGGGCTGACTGCAATTCCCCATAATCCCGGTCCGGTATGAGCGCTGATTACAGTTGTTATTGTGGTCACGATAAGCTCGTCAATATTTATTTCTTTATTTTGTCTGAATAGCTTTTCAAGCTTAGAAGCAATCGTGGAATCTTCACCATAGAATATCCCGATTTTACTTTTTTTATTTTTTTTAGCTTCAAGAACTGCAAAATTATAAATTTCCCTGAAAGCTGCATCAAGGTTTTTAGCGAATTTTTTTAAATGGACTTTGCCGTTTTTGCCTATTGTAAGAATGGGAATAAATTTTAATGCAATACTGAGAATTTTTGAGAGAAATGCTGCTCTGCCTCCTTTTAAAACATATTCAAAGTTTTCAAGGATTGCAATAAATCTGTTTTTCTCTATAAGCTCATCAATAAGAGCACTTACCTCTTCAACAGACTTGCCCGCAGCAGCAGCTCTTGCAGCCTGGAGGACTGTAAAACCAAGGCAGATCGTTGAAGTTTTTGAATCTATTATACTTATCCGGCTGTCGCCGAGACTAAGCTTTGCAATGCTGGCTGCATTGATGGTGCCTGAAAGTCTTGAACTCAGGATAATACAAAATATGTATTCAAATCCTTCATCAAAAAGGGACTGGAATATTTTATAGAAATCACCGGCAGACGGAGCAGAAGTATTTACCTTAAAACCTTTTCTTAGAGCATCGAATACCTCAGCAGTTGTTATTTCAAATCCATCTCTTTTCAATTCATCTTTATAACCAATATACATGGGTACAACCGATACAGGAAGGCCCCTTAGCAATTCATGCGGGACATCAGATGAAGAATCAGTGACGATAGCTATTTTATTTAAATTTTTCATTTATCACCCCGTAAAAATAAGGACAATATAATAGCTTTCACCATTAGAGCTGGCCCCAATACCTGCACCGGTAAAATAAGGATTTAGCATATTTGCCCGGTGCACATCGCTGTTCATCCAGGTATTGAAAAATAATCCAGGAGATGCCATTGACGGCGGACTGCAGAATTGTATATTTTCTCCTGCTGTTGAATACATAATACCGTTTTCAAAAAGATAATTATATACGCTTTTTCCTTCAGGCGTTATATGAGAAAAATAGCCTCTTGCTGCCATATCATCACTTCTCTGCTGCGCGATATTATTCAAAGATTCATTAATAATAAGGGCAGGGACAGCGGCATCATTTCTGGCTGCATTTATTATTTCTGCAAGTGCCGCCTGAATATTTACTGCAGCAGCGGGCTCTGTGCCGGAAGGGCAATGCAGTGTGCTATCCTGCGCAAAGTCTTCGGTTACCTGGTCAAAGTTTTTATAAGCTTCACTGTCATTTTCTGAAGTAATATAATCATCATATTTATCTGTCTTTTCAATAATATTATTAAACAAATATCCGGTGGCATTACTGCACGGGTTTTCTGCGTTTGTCTCAGCCCCAAAACCCTTAACGCTTATTTTTCCCGGGATTTTTCCGTTTAAATTTTTCACTGCAAAAAAATTATGTTGTGTCTGTTTTGAGTCATTGATTTTATTTAGCTTCCTGGAAGGACTTGAAATATTTGCATTGGTAATGATGCATCCGGATAAAAAAATTATGGTAAAAGAAAGAATTAAAAGCAGAGATAAATAAACATACTTAAAAACAGCAGGTATTTTTGCATGTTTAAAACTTTTTGACATCTAATTCCTTTTTTTGACTATTGCAAATATTTTTCTGATATGTTCAGGAGTGCTTCCGCAGCAGGCGCCAGCTATTGAAATATTATAATTTAAAATTTCTTTAAAATTTTCTGCCATCATTTCCGGGGTTTCATTAAAAATGGTCATCCCGTCAATAAAAGAGGGCACACCTGCATTTGGCTGTATGAGAAGTAAAGCATCAGGGTTTGCATCTCGTATTTTTTCTGTAATTTTTATCATGGAGTCAGAGCCCACACTGCAGTTTGCACCAATTAAATCACAGCCGGCATCAATTAGATACTTGCCAAATTTGTCTGCCCTGTTGCCCATGACGGTGATCCCGTCTTCTTTAAATGAAAGTGTGCAGGCAATCAGTGTTTCAGGAGCTGCTTTTTTTGCTCCCTCCACTGCTGCAAGCGCTTCATTTAAGTCAATCATAGTCTCTATTATTATCAGGTCAACGCCATTTTTAGAAAGTGTTTCTGCCTGGCGGGCAAATGAATCAAGAAGCAACTGGTATTTTGTATCTCCATAAGGCTCAAGCAGCCTTCCGGAAGGGCCAATATCCCCGGCAATAAATACTTTCCTGTCATGCGCGCTTTTTCCCCTATAGAGTTCAATTGCTTTCTGCGCCGCCAGAACACCTTTGAGATTTATTTCATTAAAATAACCGGCATTTCCTGATTGTTCAAGCTTGGCAGGGCTTGCTCCAAGGGTGTTGGTCTGTATTATGTCTGAGCCAGCTTCAATATACTGGAGATGGATTTGAGTAATACTGTCAAGCGCGGAAGGATCAAGGTTTAAAAAATCACCAGGACCTTTATAACCGAGAGCCTGGAGTGAGGTTCCCATTGCACCGTCACAAACAAGAGTTCTCTTATTCATTAAGGTTAAAAGGTCCTGTTTAGTTTTTTTTATTGAGCCCATTTTAAAAAATAGAAATTATTTATTTCTTCGCTGCCAGCGGGTCTTCTTCAGCATTTTTTTATGTTTTTTCTTACGCATTTTTTTGCGGCGCTTCTTGATAACTGAACTCACTGCATTACCTTCTCTTCCCTGAATCTTTTTATAGGAAAATTGTCAAATGATATTGATAAAGAACCCATGTGCCAAAAAAATGCAACAAATCTGCAGCATGTTGCTTTTTTAGAAATGGTATTATATCAGAATAAGGATAAAAGCAAAATAAAAGCAAAAAAAATGTTTTTATTTTTAAATAAATTTAACGATATTATAATATTAGAATTATCATAAATAGCGGGTGACAGATAATTATGAACATCTATATATTTCTGCTGATACTTACTATAGTTATTAGTGTTGGAAATTCAACAGTAGCCTTCATGAGGAGAGGCACCCCCGGAGCAAAAACGCTTATCCTGCTTAATGTTGCTGCAGCAGTTTATGCATTTGGCTATATATTTGAAATAACTGTCAAAAGCCTTGATGTAAAACTTATATGGTATGGGATTGAATATTTTGGAATTGCAGCTCTGCCTTTTTTGTGGCTTTTTTTTGCTCTCCAGTATTCGGATAATGACAGACTGATAATCAATAAAAGAATATTTTATCTGGCAGTAATACCTGTAATTACATTAATAATGGTATGGACAAACAAATACCATGGGCTGATGATAAAGAATATAGCAATATCGCCAGGTATTGTTCATGAGATCTCCAAGACTGCCGGCATATGGTATTGGGTGAATATTATATATTCATACGGACTGACAATTGCAGGCTCCATTATTCTTATTAATACGGTGACAAAATTACCCACTGCATATATCAGGCAGGGAACTGCGCTTACAATTGGGGCACTGATTCCCATTGTGGGCAGCCTGCTATACATTACTAATTCCTTACCGATTGGAGAGCTGGACCTAACACCATTTTCCTGCGCAATTTCCGGCATTCTTTTTTTGTGGAGCCTTTCCATGCAGAAGACCCTTCAGATAGTGCCAATTGCAAGAGATAAAGTATTTGACAGCATAGAAGATGCAGTAATTGTGGTTAATACAAACGGCACAGTAATTGATTTTAATAGAAAAACCAGAGAGATATTTGGCATAAGCGAGAATGAACTTATCAGCCAGAACCTCGAAATATTTTTAATGACAAAAAATATCAGGTTTAATCTTAAAGATACTGGATTAAAAACTGAGTCGCCTGAAATCTGTAACAATGGAGTAAAATCCTATTATGCAATCACATCATTGCCTGTAGAAAAAAAACATGGCAAGCTGACCGGCTATCTGGTTGTTTTTAATAATATAACGCAGGCCAAGCTTGCAGAAAAAACACTTTCAGAGTCCAAGAAAAAAATAGAAGGACTGAACAGGGTAGCCTATGAGCTCTCCATGATCAATGTTGATGAAGAGGTCTACAGGAAAAGCTCTATATCTGCAAAGGAAATGATGGGTTTTTCATATTTCAGTCTTTTCTTAAAAAAGGATGGTTTGCTGACAAGCAGTTATAACTCCAGCCCAGAATTAAGAGCTCTGTTATCGGATAAGGATTTTTATAATGACTGTTTATTAAAAATTTTTAATACTAAAAAAACTGAAATCAGAAGCGTCAATGATTTTCCTGAAAGCTTGAGGACAAGTTTAAAAGGAGTACTGCAAATACATACAGCTCTATGCATCCCGGTTTCAGATATAGGTGTGGCTTTGCTTTTTGGGGACAGGGAAGAAGTTTTCAGCAATGAGAACATAAGGTTAGCAGAGCTGCTGGTCGGGCATTCATCTGAATCTTTAAAAAGGATCTGGCTGCAGAAATCTCTGAGAGAGCAGGCGGAACTCGACTCCCTTACGGGGGTGCATAACCGCAGATATTTCAGCAGCCTCATCGAGAAAGAAATCGAGCGGTCTAAGAGATACAATTATCCTGTAACGCTTGCAATGATTGACATCGACAGATTCAAGGAAATCAATGACAGGTATGGCCACCAGGTCGGAGACGAGGTATTAAAAGGCATAGCTGAAGTAATCAGCAGCCAGATAAGAAAAGTGGACACCCTTATAAGGTACGGCGGAGACGAGTTTCTTTTAGTGCTGCCCGAAGCTAAGGGCAAAGGCATAGAAGCATTTATTTCAAGGTTGAGAGAGGCTGTTTCTCTCTGGAGCAGGGAAAGCAGGCTTGTAGATTTTGAGATTGAAATCTCTATTGGCATAAGCTGTTATGATCCTGAGCTCAGTGAGCCTGTTGATAAAATTATTCATTATGCAGATGTGGATATGTACAGCAATAAAAAACAAAAAAAATTTAAATAGACTTTTATAAACCGGATTTTGCTTAATAATTTTTAAAACACTTCAAAAATAATTGCGAAAAAATCTCAAAAAAATATTGACAACACTACATATAGTGTTATACTACAAACTATAACACAATATGCAATAATTGTTTATTTTTATTGCAGAGATTCTTTTGCCGGAAAATCAGCTTTTCAAGCGTTAATAACATTTTTTATCTCTTGCTGTTTCGCTTTGATTATGAATTTTTTTAAGAAGGACAGGAAATATTTATATGGAAAATAAAAAAAATAATAAAACAGGCATAGATGTTGCCGAAAGTGTTGAGCTTGATGATTACTATAAAAATAAAAAAATCAGTCTTTCAAAGAATGCAATAAAGGTCCTTGAGAAAAGATACCTGAAAAGAGATGAAGAAGGTACATTGCTTGAAACACCGCGTGAGATGTTTCTCAGGGTGGCACGCAATATTTCCATGGCAGAAAAAACTTATGGCCTCAACGATGAAGAAATAAAGGATATTGAGAGACAGTTCTTTGACATGATGGCGGATCTTGATTTTCTCCCTAACTCTCCGACATTAATGAATGCAGGCAAAGAGCTCCAGCAGCTTGCTGCCTGCTTTGTACTGCCGGTGGGTGATTCAATGGAAAAGATATTCGAGGCTTTAAAAGAAACTGCATTAATACAGAAATCCGGTGGAGGAGTGGGATATTCCTTTTCAAATATCAGGCCAAAAAATGATGTTGTCCTGTCCACAAAGGGCGTTTCCAGCGGACCCATATCATTTATGACTGTATTTAATGCAGCTACAGACACAATAAAGCAGGGGGGCACAAGACGCGGTGCAAATATGGGTATTTTAAGGGTGGACCATCCGGACATTCTTGAGTTCATAAGCGCAAAGGAAGATAGCTCAAAGCTTAATAATTTTAATTTATCAGTTGGCGTAACAGAATCTTTCATGAAAGCTGTAGAAAACGGGGATGACTATGATGTGATGAACCCGAGGACCAAAGAAGTCATTACAAGGTATAATGCAAGGGAGATTTTCAGGAAAATCGTCTATCACGCCTGGAAAAATGGCGATCCGGGAATCATTTTCCTAGACAGGCTAAACCGGGACAATCCGACACCTCATGTAGGCATCATTGACAGCACTAATCCCTGTGTTTCAGGAGAGACTTATATATCTACAAATAAAGGATATATAAAAGCCAGAGACGTGCATTCACTGATGAAAAACAATGAAGATATAAAAATAATTTTTGATAAAAGGGCGCTTGAATTCAAGGTTTCAAATAAAATTACAAACGGGGATTTTGAAGTGCATGAAAGCCCGGAGGCAGGAAGCTGGGAAAGGGGAGAAAAAGACCTGTACAGGCTGGTCACCCGCTCAGGATATGAAATAGAAGCAACTGCTGAGCACAAAGTCCTTACTGTTGGAGGCTATAAAAGCATTGATGACTTAAAAAAAGGTGACGAGATCCTCGTCCAGCCTTATAAAGAATTAAAAACTGACGGACGGCTCACTGATACAGTGGAGGAAATCAGCTATTGCGGCAGGAAAGAAGTTTATGACTTTAATGAGCCAGTAAGCAACTCCTATATTGCAAACGGCATTGTTGTGCGAAATTGCGGCGAACAACCTCTTCTTCCATATGAAGCGTGCAACCTGGGAAGCATTAATCTTGCCAATATGATAAAAACAGAAAATGGGATACCGAAAGTAGATTATGACAAATTGAGAAAAATTGTACATACAGCAATAAGATTTCTTGACGATGTCATAGATATGAGCAGGTATCCTCTTGAAAAAATAACAGAGATGGTCAAAGCCAACAGAAAAGTGGGGCTCGGTGTGATGGGATGGGCAGATTTGCTGATAATCCTTGGCATACCATACAACAGTGAGCAGGCCCTAGAGCTTGCAAAAGAAGTGATGAGCTTTATACAGGATGAATCAAAAGCTGCTTCCAGGGAACTTGCAAACCACAGGGGAAGCTTTCCAAATTTTAAAGGCAGCGTATACGATAATACTGAGGGTTATCAGATAAGGAACTCAACAACGACAACAATAGCGCCCACAGGCACACTGAGCATCATAGCAAATTGCTCCAGCGGCATAGAGCCCGTGTTTGCAATCTCATTTGTAAAAAATGTCATGGATGATGAAAAGCTCCTCGAAATAAATCCCTATTTTGAGCAGGTTGCAAAAGAGATGGGCTTTTATTCAATTGAGCTGATGGAAGAAATAGCTTCTAAAGGCACGGTTGCCGGGTTTACTGAAGAAATACCTCAATCAGTGCGGCGTGTTTTTGTCACGGCGCATGAGATCTCTCCTGTATGGCACGTCAGGATGCAGGCCACTTTCCAGGAGTTTGTGGACAATGCTGTGTCAAAAACGGTCAATTTCCCCAACACTGCAACAGAGCAGGATGTCGAAGAGGTATATATGCTGGCATACAGGCTTGGCTGTAAGGGTATAACTATCTACCGTGACGGCAGCAGGGAAAGCCAGGTGCTTCAGGTCGAGAAAAAGAAAGCACCTGAAAGTCCGGAGGTCACGCCACTAACCGGGGAATCTGCCGGAATTAAACCATCCAATGAACAGGCAGGCGGAATAGCGGGCAAAGAAAAAATCCTTGAAAAAGGCAGGGAAAAGTCCGGGCCCGAAACTGTAAAGACCGTGGAGCATAAAATTGCTGAAACTCATCCTGGCAAGGAAAGCACTGAATCCCCGACTCCAAGCGTAAAACCCAGGCCAAGACCGGATATTACAAAAGGCATGACAAAAAAATACAGCATTGGCGGTTGCGGCAAGCTTTATGTGACGGTAAATTCTGACGAAACCGGCATATGTGAAGTATTTACAAACACCGGTGAAGAG
>MWAX01000165.1 GCA_002068775.1 Actinobacteria bacterium ADurb.Bin346
TTTTGGCGAGATAGCTCAGTTGGTAGAGCAGTGGACTGAAAATCCACGTGTCCGCAGTTCGATTCTGCGTCTCGCCACCACTCTGTTTAGTATCATCAAATAAATACTGATAAAATGCGCAGTCCCCGATTCTAAAAAAATGGAAAAAGAAAACAGTACCTCATCTGACGGGGAATTTGATGGCGATATCCCTGCTTTCAAACACCGGAAAAATACTTGTTCGGCTTATCATTAACATTGTCTTTATCTTATAAATTTTTCTGCAAAAACTAAATATAAATAAATCAGTATATTCTTATATATTATATATTGATATATTTATTTTTTTCATTATAATATTGGATACTTTGATTTATTAAGAACTATAACAAGGTAATAGTTTTTAAGAAATATCGTCAGTATCGTTAATATAATTTTAATAATTTTATCATCCTATTATGTAAAACAGGAGGAAAAATGGTTAAAGAAGGCTCAAAGACACTTGCTAATTTAAAAGAAGCATTTGCAGGAGAATCGCAGGCAAACAGAAAATACACAGCTTTTGCAGCAAAAGCTGACGCAGAAGGATATCCGCAGGTCGCAAAACTTTTCAGGGCTGCTGCAGATGCAGAAACCGTACATGCGCTGGCACATTTTAATGCAATGGATGGCGTAAAAAGCACAAGAGATAATCTTATGGCTGCAGTCAGCGGAGAGACATATGAATTCAAAAACATGTATCCGGGTATGATATCTGAAGCCGGGGCAGAAAATGAAGATATTGCTCAGATAAGCTTCATGAATGCAAATGCTGTTGAACAGATCCATGCAAAACTATACCAGAAATATCTTGATAATCTTTCCAGTATTGCTGAAACTGATATATATGTCTGCCAGGTCTGCGGAAATACTGTAGAAGGAGAAGCGCCGGATGTATGCCCCATATGCGCCGCTCCAAAAAGCAAGTTCAAAAAAATTGACTGACATATCTTTTTAAGAAAGATATCTTTTTAAGAAATATATCTTTATAAGAAAAAGTCTGAAACAATATTAAAATACTTTTGTTTTTAAGCAATTAAGGGTTTAAAAACTGAAGGAATTATTATAAGCTAATCTTGGGCTGGTTCCTGTTATAATAGTATCGGGTACCAGCTCATTATTTATTATGGATAAAGTTAATAAAAATAAAGATAATAAAAATCAAAACCCTTCAGGTGCTACTGCCTGCCAGCCCGTCCTTTATGTATGTGCAACCCCCATTGGCAACCTCTCTGATGTCAGCACAAGGTTACTGGACACCCTGAAATCCTCATCCTTTATCATTGCAGAAGACACAAGGAGCATACGCAAGATTTTTTCAAAATATGGCATAAAAAAATCTCCGGGAAGTGTTGCAGGTTACCAGGACTATGCAAATGAGACAAAAACTGAAAATATAGTCAGCAGGATAAATGATAGCGGGATAACATGTCTTGTATCAGAATCCGGCATGCCGGCTATCCAGGACCCCGGATATAAAATAATACGTAAATGCATAGAGAAGGGCATAAAAATCTCAGTCATTCCGGGCCCAAGTGCTGCAATCAGCGCGCTTGTACTTTCAGGGCTTGCTACTGACAGCTTTCTGTTTGCAGGGTTTTTACCAAAAACAGTGTCAAAAAGAAAAGAAAAACTTCTTGAGCTGTCACGTTTTCCATATACAATGATATTTTACGAATCACCTTTAAGAATTGCCGGACTTTTAAATGAGATGCAGGGAATCTTTAGAAACAGACAGATTTGCATTGCAAGAGAACTTACAAAAATCCATGAAGAAATTATCCGCGGAAGCCTTGAAGAAATCTTAAAAACGCTTACAGAAGGGAAAATCCTCAAAGGTGAGATAGTCCTGCTGGTCGAAGGCTATAAGAAAGAAACTTTTAAAGATTTCAGCAGCGGCGATATCCTGAGAGAATTTTCAAGGCTTTCAGCAGCCGGCATTGAAAGAAAAGAAATATTTAAAATAATACAGTCAGCCTACAATATAGACAGGCAAACGTTGTATAATATCATAATCGGGAAATTACCGCCCGGCAGAAAATAAAAAATCTTTTATAAGCAAATAAACTTAGGAAAATAAATAATATGAAACTGAAAGGATTTAAAAGGTGCATGTAATGGAAAAAGACAGTGGCTCCACCAGAGAAAAATTTTATATAACTACTGCAATTCCATACATGAATGCAAAACTTCATCTTGGGCAGGTATATGAATTTATCCTTGCAGACGTAATGGCAAGGTATCAGAGGCTGCTGGGAAAGGACGTGTTTTTCCTTACGGGCTCAGACGAGCACGGGCAGAAGATATTCAAAACTGCTGCCGCAAAAGGCATTTCTCAGAAAGAATATGTCGATGACATGGTTGCAGATATGAAAAGGATACTGAAACTTTATTGTATCAGCAATAATGCTTTTATCAGGACTACTGATGAGAGGCACGAAAGAATCGTCCAGAACATATATAAGAAAATCAAAGAAAACGGAGACGTTTATAAAAGCACCTATGAAGGCTGGTACTGCGTGCCATGCGAGACATTCTTTTTGGATAATCAGCTAACAGATAAAAAATGCCCTCAGTGCAGCAGAGAAGCGGAGTGGGTAAAAGAAGACAATTATTTTTTTGCTCTTTCAAAATATGAAAATGCCCTGACAAAACACCTTGAAGAAAATCCGGATTTTGTCATTCCGCAAATAAGGCGCAATGAAGTGGCAGGACTTTTAAAGCAGGGACTTAAAGACTTCAGCATATCAAGGACAACCGTAAAATGGGGAGTTCAGATTCCTTTTGACCCTGAGCAGTACAGCTATGTGTGGGTTGATGCATTAATAAACTATATATCTGCACTCGGCTACAGCAGCAGTGATGACAGCCAGTTTTTAAAATACTGGCCGGCAGACCAGCAGCATATTGGAAAAGATATTCTTAAGTTTCACACTGTCATATGGCCTGCATTACTGATGTCGCTCGGAGTCGAGCTTCCAAAGCATGTGGTGATCCACGGGTGGATAATGAAGGGTGAAGAAAAACTGTCAAAATCAAAGGGCATAACACTTGACCCTGATGAAATGGCTGAGGAATATGGTGTGGATGCAATAAGGTATTTCTTTACGCGGGAAATATCCTTCGGGCTTGACGGATCCTTTACTGAAGAAGCAATGCGGAAAAGATACAATGCAGAGCTTTCCAATGACTACGGCAATCTCGTTTCAAGGACACTTGCGATGATTGATAAATACAGAGGCGGCAGAGTTCCTTCAAAAACAGACGGCGATCCGGCGCTGAAGCTGAAATGGAAGACTGTAAAAAAAGGCGCACTTGATGCAATGTTAAGATTTGATTACAGCACATGCCTTATAGCTATCTGGGATTTTATAAATGCTGCCAATAAATATATTGAAGAAAGCAGGCCATGGGAGCTTGCAAAGTCAAATGATGAAGAAAATGCCAGAAAGCTTGACGGCATCCTTTACAGTCTTGCGGAATCAATAAGGCTTTCTACACTTCTTGTATCTCC
>MWAX01000166.1 GCA_002068775.1 Actinobacteria bacterium ADurb.Bin346
GTAAAGATGAAGTATTTATAATAGATAAAGGCAAGCTATTGACCCCGATAGAAATACTGAAGCAATAAAAATAGGACTTCTGGATTAATTATTTCCGGCATTATTGTATAATACCATTCTAAATACCATTTTAATTGTATTGATTTATTAATTTTTTTATATAGTGAGGTAAAAATTGACAATGGAGATGCTTGTCAGTTCCGACAAGAACGAGACAAGGGTTGCCATCCTTGAATCAAAACAGGTAATACAGCTATATTTTGACCGCAAAAAAAGCAAGTCAATTGTAGGTAATATTTATCTTGGACGCATAGAAAATGTGTTGTCCAGTCTGGATGCAGCCTTTGTGGATATCGGTGAAGAAAAAAATGCTTTTCTTTATATCAATGAAGTCGCATATGATATAGAGCTTGAAGAAAAACACGAAATAACCAGGCGAATACACCAGGTATTGAAGCCAAACCAGATGGTCCTTGTGCAGGTGACCAAGGATCCGATGAAAGCCAAGGGTGCAAGGCTCACCACTTATATTTCTCTTCCGGGAAGATATCTTGTTCTGGCGCCGTTTAATGACGGGATAGGGGTTTCAAGAAAGATTGAACCAAAAGACCGGGAAACACTGCGACTTATTGCTGAGGAGATCAAACCGGGGGACTGCGGCCTTATAATAAGGACAGCAGCAAAAGATGTGCCTAAAGCAAAATTGAAAAAGGAGCTCAAGCAGTTATTGAAAATGTGGAGTTTTATCAGGAAAAAAGCTGCTGTGGTAAAAACCCCGGTGCTTATTCACCAGGAATATCCAATAATGATAAGGCTCATAAGGGATATATTTTCAGAAGATTTTGATACCATCTATACAGATAAAAAAGTCATCAAAAAAGAGATAATATATTATCTTAAAAATGTGGGGCTGAGCTTTAGCAACATCATACTTCATCACGGACAGAACGACATGTTCGATGAATACGGCATTAATGAGGTGATAGAGAGTGCTCTTGAGCGAAAAGTCTGGCTTAGATCAGGAGGTTTTATTGTAATCGACTACGGTGAAGCGCTGACTTCGATAGATGTGAATACAGGTAAATATACTTCAGGACGCAGCTCTGCGCAAACCATACTGAAGACCAATCTGGAAGCTGCAGAAGTAATTACCAGCCAGCTCAGGCTGCGCGATATTGGAGGCATCATTGTAATTGATTTTATTGATATGAATACTGAAGAGGACAGGCAGAAAGTTCTCTCAAGATTCAAACAACTGCTGGAAAAAGATAAGACAAAAACAGAAGTGCTTTCGTTCTCAAAGCTTGGTCTGATGGAAATGACAAGGAAAAATGTTTCAGACGGGATAATGGGCACACTTTGCAAACCATGTCCCTGCTGTGGAGGCGCAGGTTTTATTAAATCCGAGGAAACGATCATGCTGGAAACTGAAAGAAAAATAAAAAAGATTGTAAAGGAGAGTGCTGCAAAAGCTTTTCTGATAAAGCTGCATCCTTCGATAGCCTCTCTTATTATAGGAAAAGGCGGGCAGAACCTTCGTAATCTTGAGGCTTTTACCAGAAAGTACATCGCTGTAAAAGGTGATGAAAACATGTCGCTTGATGGTTTTGTGCTGGAAGCAGAGGGCACACAGGCTGATATTAAAGAAGCTTCGAAACCTTTTAACATTGGCGATATTTTTGACCTTGTAATAGAAGAAATATATTCGCACAACAGGAAAGATGGGCTTGCAAGAATTGAAGGCTATGTTGTCCAGATAATAGATGGACGAAAATACCTGGGAAGCAGAGTAAAAGTGGAAATAACGCAAATTGCAAAAACAAGCGCTGTAGGAATAATAAAACAGGAGTGATAAATCATTGACAGGATAAGAAGTATATGATAAATTACCACTTTGCCGTTTTATGGTATTATTAAAAATCTTATTTTCCTTTAATATAAGGTACCTTTATGTAAGGCAGTTCCTGATTTATCAAAGAAGGAAATAATTTTTATCAAGGAGGCCCAAAATTTACGCAGTAATTACAAGCAGTGGGAAACAGTATAAAATTGAAGAAGACAAAGATCTGATTGTTGAAAGGATTGAAGGCAAAGAAGGCGACAAAATAAAGCTTTCTGACGTAAATTTATTCAGCGATGGCGACAAAATCAAAGTAGGCTCACCTTCAATCGATAAGGCATATGTTGAAGCTACAATAAAGAAACAGTTCAAGGGCGATAAGGTCATAGCTTTCAAACATAAAGCTAAAAAAAGATATAACAGAAAAGTAGGGAGCAGGCCTCTTTTGACGCTTCTTCATCTGGATAAAATCAATATCAAATAGTCAGAGCTGTTATTTCAGGAGGAATTAAATGTCAAGTAAAAAAGGGGTTGGAAGCTCGAGAAATGGCCGCGACAGCAAGCCAAAATATCTCGGCGTTAAAGTTTGTGGCGGAGGAAAAGTACCTGCCGGCGGTATTATAATAAGGCAGCGGGGTACAAAATACAGGCCCGGAATAAATGTCGGCATAGGAAGAGACCACACAATATTTGCAAAAGCCGATGGTGTAGTTGAGTTCATAGCCAACAGCGCAAAGGGCAAACTGGTCAACGTTATTACTTCATAAAACCTATAACTGCGCTCAAAATAAGTATCGCAAGCACGCAGATGGCAATAATCATAAGATTGTATTTTTTATTGCAGGCAAAAAATACTGCTGCGCATATAATTCCAGCGACAGGAACAAGGATCAGGCAGAAAATCCCTGCATATTCAAACAGGCTTAGCGCTGATGCGCTTGTGCTGTTAAAAATAATGGAAAGCTTTTCAGGCTGCAGCGTGCTCTGCTCATAATTTTTATAATCTGCCGGACTGCCGCTTCCAGCAATATTTATAAAAAAACCTGCTATCAGCAGAAATACTGCAAATGCAAGCCCGCTTATAATGACGACATACATATAACGGTTAAGCCTGTTCTTTACATCAGGGCTGTTTTCTCTTTTTTGATTTTTGATATTATTATTCATCTTTGAATCAGTATCTGAGTATGCCAAAACCCCTTAAAAACATCATTGCTCCTATTGAGATAAACACAAAAAGTATTATAGCTATCATGTGTTTTATTTTTATTTTAGCAACTGCAAAGGAACCGGAAACTGCCCCGACAAGCACCCCAATTACTGCCGGGACAGTTATCAGCGGATTAATGAACCCATTAAAGAAATATATGACTGAAGAGACAACTGCAGTTATTCCAATCATGTAGCTGCTTGTGGCAGTCGAGACTTTCAGCGGCACATTCATTATTGTGTTCATTGCCGGAACTTTTATTAAACCTCCCCCGACCCCAAGGAGCCCTGAAAAGAAACCTGCAAGGACCGATATTGCTGAGCCGGATGTAACATTCTTAACATTGTAACTGACCTGTTTGCCTGACGTCTCATCATAATATTCTGAATCAAAAATAGAGCCTGTCCCTGTTTTTGCACTTTTTAATGGTTTGAACTTTTCAGGAAACCTGTTTTTTAAATATGTAAAAATACCGGAAACAATTGTAAAACACCCGAATATAATAAACAGAACATCATTTTTCAGAAAAGCCACTGTAATGCTGCCTGCAATGCTGCCCACAGTAGTCGGTATTTCCATTACAAGTGCAAGGCCGGTATTGATCATATTTTTTTTAAAAAAACGTACTGATGCAGAAAGCGAGGTTGCAAGTACACAAATCATGCTTGTGCCTATTGCCAGATGGATAGGGGTTTTTAAAACAAGCGCCAGAAAAGGCACTATTAATATCCCGCCGCCAATCCCTATAATAGAGCCAATAAGCCCGGCAAATATTCCCGCCAGGAACAGGTACAGCATTATAAGCATATTGCAACCTTCAGCATTTTATAAATTTTGCCAGTTAATAATTCCAAATTATAATATATAATGATTAAAAAAATTATAATGAAAAAACAATTTGACAGTAAAAACTGTTATTTTAAGACTGCTGTTAATTCAATTACTCCTGATTTTTTAAAATGTTTCTTGACGAAGCAAAAATAAATATAAAAGCCGGAGAGGGCGGAAACGGTCTGGTGAGCTTCTTTTTGCTCAAAGGCAGTTATAAGAAAATAGCAAACGGAGGAAACGGAGGAAATGGAGGCAATATTGTTTTCAGGGCATCGCACAGTGTAAACACCCTTTTACAATTCAGAAGAAAGATACATTTTAAAGCTGAAAATGGCCAGCCGGGAATGCCCAATAACAGAAACGGCAGGCGCGGTGAAGATCTGGTGATCCATGTCCCCCCGGGCACTGTAATAAAAGAAAAAGGCAGCATAATAGCTGATTTGACCGAAGAAGGCACAGATTTTATTGCAGCAGCTGGAGGCTCAGGGGGAAGAGGGAATGCAAATTTTGTCTCCCAGTCAAGGCGTTTTCCCGGATTTGCTGAAAAAGGTGAAAAAACAGAAGAAAAGTGGGTAAATCTTGAGCTTAGGCTGCTTGCAGATGCAGCGCTTGTTGGTTTTCCCAATGCAGGAAAATCGACTATTATAAGCAGAATATCAGCGGCAAGACCCAGGATAGCAGATTACCCCTTTACAACATTGTCGCCCAATATCGGTGTTGTGAGTTTTGGAGATGACTCGTTTGTTGTTGCAGATATGCCGGGAATTTTGGAAGGAGCACATTCCGGCATAGGCCTTGGCGACAGGTTCCTGAGGCATATACTGCGCGCCAAACTGCTTGTAATAATCCTTGACGCATCAGTTTTGCTCACCGGAGGTCAGGAAGCCCTGGAAGACACATTTAATATAATAAGGAAAGAGCTTAAGCTTTATGATGCTGCCCTTTATAAAAAAGATTATATAATCGTCATTAATAAAGCGGACCTTTTTGCCAGTGATGATATATGCGGCAAGGCATCAAGGCACTTTTATAAAAAAACAGGCAAACCCGTACTTATTATCTCGGCAGTTTCAGGGAAAGGTCTTGGTGAGCTTGTAAAATTAATACATTCAAGAATCATGTCAATAAATAAAGAGGAAGACCTTCAGTTAAGTTTAAAAAAGTCATCATCTGCCGGTACAAGGATATATACAATCAGGAAAGAGGATGCAGAGTCTGATAAAATAGAGATTATCAGGGATGGAAATGAATTTATTGTAAAAAATAAAAAACTTGAAAAAATGGTAGCCATGACCGACCTTGAAAACAGTGAGGCGCTTGAATACCTGAAATATAAATTAAAAAAGATGAAAATTGGTGATAGACTTAAAAAAATGGGTATTGATGAGGGAAGTGTTGTAATAATCGGTAATCTGGTATTTGAGATGAGTGATTAAATTTTAAACTGCATAAACGGGAACAGTGAGTTGGACAGAAAAAAGTATTTGAAGGAAATTAAAAGAGCGGTAATAAAAATCGGCTCAAGCAGCATAGCCGGCAAAAAAGGAGGGCTTGACACTGTCAGGATGGGAAAGTTCTGCAGCGAAACCGCAGCATTATTTAAGAGCGGGATAGAAACAATAGTGGTAACAAGCGGCGCTATTTCTGCCGGGCTGGAATATCTCGGCATGGCTGTAAGACCAAAAGAAATATCAGTACTTCAGGCTGCTGCAGCAGTCGGCCAGGTGGAACTTATGCACAAATATGGTGATCTTTTTTCCCTGCATGGATTGAAAATAGGCCAGATACTGCTGACAAGGGAGGATACAGCAAGACGGGTACAATATCTCAATATAAAGAGCACCATAGAGAATCTCCTTGAACTTAATGTGATACCGATTATAAATGAAAATGACAGTGTTGCTGTTGAGGAGATAAAGTTTGGAGATAATGACAGGCTCGGCGCACTGGTGGCAAGCCTCACAGGCTCAGATCTTTTAATAATACTTTCAGATATAAACGGCCTTTACCAGTCTGACCCGAGGAAAGACCCTGATTCAAAGCTGATTTCTTTTGTAAACGGTATAACCCCTGAAGTTGAGAAACTGGCAGGCGGTGCGGGATCAACTTACAGCTCCGGAGGTATGTTATCCAAGCTCAAGGCTGCAAGAATATGTGCATTTTCGGGAATACCTATGGTGATTGCAAACAGCGGCACAGAGGGCGTCCTGGATAAAATAGTAAAATTTGAAAATGTCGGGACTTTTTTTGCTCCACAGACAAAAAGAAAAGTAAGGAGCTTAAAAAGATGGATTGCTTTCGGGATACAGGAAAAGGGCTCCATTTACCTTGACAGCGGCGCGCAGGAAGCTGTCGGCTTGAAAGGCAAAAGTATCCTGCCGGTTGGTGTTATCAAAGTGGAAGGCACTTTCAGCAGGGGGGATACATTGAAAGTCTTTTCACATGACGGGAAGCTCATTGCTAAGGGGATTACAAATTTTTCAGATGAAGAAATTAAAAAAGTGATGCTTAAAAATAAGAATCAGATCCTGAAAGAGTATGGCATGGATATGTGCAGTGAGGTGATCCACAGAGACGGCATGGTCGTTTTTGATGAAAATGATTATGAATGATAAAATCTTTTAAACATTTCCCGGAAGGTAAATAATGGATGAAGTAATTGAAATTGCTAAAAGAGCAAAGATATGCGCCCCGAAGATTGCAGCTGCAAGCACAGAGTTAAAAAACAGGGTGCTTAGAGGCATCGCTGAAAATCTTCTTAAATATGCTGATGAAATATTGGCAGCAAACAGGAATGATGTGGAAAATTCCCGAAAATCAGGCATTTCTTCAAGCATGCTTGACAGGCTGAAGCTTGACAGAAAAGGGATAGAAAAAATTGCAGAAAGCATAGAAGATGTTATCAGGCTTGCAGATCCGGTCGGCAAGGTCATTGATGGGTATAATCTTGCCAATGGTCTTATACTGAAGAACATAAGAGTGCCGTTTGGGGTGATAGGGATAATTTATGAAGCAAGACCAAATGTCACGGTGGATGCTGCTGTATTGTGTGTAAAAGCTGGAAGCTGTGCAATATTGAGAGGCAGCTCTCACGCGCTTGCCACGAATATAAGACTTTGCCGGGCGATGCAGGAAGCCCTCAGGGATAACGGACTGGATGCTGAAATAATCCAGGTCATTCCATCCGGCAGCAGAGAAGGAGCAGAAACACTCATGAGGCTCAGAGATTATGTCGATCTGCTGATACCCAGAGGAGGTAAAAATCTCATAGACAGTGTTGTGGCAAACTCAAGGGTGCCGGTAATTGAAACAGGCATTGGAAACTGCCACATTTATATAGATAAACATCTTGAAGGAATCAGCATTGGATCAATCAGCTCCATTATCATTAATTCAAAGACCCAGAGGCCCAGCGTCTGCAATGCTGCTGAAAAACTCATTGTGCACTCCGGTGTCGCTGAAAAGGTGCTGCCTGCAGTCCTTAAGGAACTGGAAGCAAAAAATGTGAAAATTAAAGGCTGCAGCAGGACACTTGATATTTATCCCGGTGCCTCACCTGTCAGTGAAAAAGACTGGTATGAGGAATACCTTGACCTGATTATTGCAGTTAAGGTCGTTGACAGTGTTGAGGAAGCCGTCTTCCATATAAACAAATACGGCTCTCATCACACAGAGTCAATAATAACTTCTGACTATAATAATTCGCTATATTTTACAAATAGCTGCGATTCTTCAACTGTATTTGTAAATGCGTCAACACGTTTCACTGATGGCGGGCAATTTGGAATGGGTGCAGAAATAGGAATCAGCACTCAAAAACTTCACTGGAGAGGACCAATGGGGCTTGAGCAGATCACAACCAATAAGTTCATAGTGCTTGGCAATGGCCAGATCAGGGAGCAGTAATTGGAAAGAGATAATTTATTGAAGTTAATGCACCGCAAGAGACACCTGAAGATCGGTCTAATGGGAGGGACTTTCAACCCTATTCACTACGGTCACCTGGTTACAGCAGAAGAAGCTTTGAAACAATTCATGCTGGACAAGGTTATTTTTATTCCTTCAGGTAAACCTCCCCACAAGACAACCGGATCACTTGCGAGCACTGAAGACAGGTATCTCATGACAGTCATTGCCACGGCGTCCAACAGGGATTTTATGGTCTCAAGGGTGGAAATAGACAGGAAAGGCAGATCTTACACTATTGACACTCTCAGGTACCTTAAAGATATTTTTAAAGAAAGAGCAACTTTATATTTTATAACAGGCGCGGATGCCATCCTTGAAATACTTACCTGGAAGGACCCGAAAGAGATAACAAACCTTTGCAAATTTATTGCTGCGACAAGGCCGGGGTATGATATTTCCCGAATAGAGTATCTGAAAAAGAAATTATTTAAAGATGCTGACGATAATGACCAGCATATTTTTCTTATGGAAATTCCTGCGCTTGCAATATCATCTACTGATATAAGGAGCAGGATAAAAACCGGGAGGCCCATTAATTATCTGCTTCCCGAGAGTGTTTGCAACTATCTTTTAAAACATGAATTATACAAGTAGCATTTATAATTGTCTGGACAGCGAGCAGAAAAGCTATATAGAATCATTGAAGGAAATACTGGAAAAAAAAATGCCTGCGGATCTTTTTGCCCACAGCTGCGGTACAATGGACTTTTCCGCAAGGCTTGCAGACAGGTACTACGATCTGCTCAGGCAGGAAGTCTGCGCTGAAAGCAAGGTGCGGAAAGATTTCACCAGCCACAGCCTTAGGATGAGATTTTACAAGCTGCTTGTTGCAGGCATGCTCCATGATTATGCCAAAATATATGACGACGGCACACTTGCTGCTATTGCAAAGCAGCACGGCACAGCTCTGTCTGATTTTGAAATATCGTGCAGGCCAATTATCCATGGTTATATAGGACCATTTCTTATACAAAGGGACTTTGGCATATATGACAGTGACATTGAAAACAGCATAAGGTCCCATACAACAGGCTCTCTGAGGATGGGGGTCGCAGACAGGATTCTTTACATTGCAGATAAACTTGAACCCACAAGAGATTATAGAGGGGTCAGGAAATTGCGAAAATTATCAATGAAGAGTCTTGATTTGTGTTTACTGGAAGTTTATAAAAGTAATATAATATACGTGATTATGAGGAATCATGCTCTTCACCCGGACACAAGTAAAATTTGGAATTACATCTGCGGAGGTTTAAAAAATGCCATCTGATGATAGAAATAAGGATTATAACGACAGGGACAGGTTTGACAATGAAAACGAAGACCTGTTCAGAGACTATTCTTCAAAAGACAGCAGGAGATTCAGGGATGACAACGACTCTCTAAAGGACCCAAATGAATATGAAGAAAGCGATGTTTCAAGGAGGCACGGTAAAGAAGATGACTTCTTTACTGATGATGACTTTGAATTCAGGGATTATGAGGACGAGGATTATGATATCAGCAGCCTCAGAAGCGCAAAAGTAAAGCAAAAAAGGAAAAAGACAAGAATAATAGTGTCTTCAATTGTTATCATGGCTATCCTTGCACTGGTTGCTGTAGGCATTGTTTTTGGCTACAGGTTTATAAGGAATAAATATTTCAGCCCTACAACCGAAACCCTTGCCGGTAAAGAAGAAGCCATTGTTGTGCCAAGCTCAATGAAACTCGGCAAGGACATGAGCATAGTAATCTGCGGAGCTGGCGAGAATCTCCTGGAGCCTGAAATAAATTCAATATTGTTTTCTAAATATTCCAGTACAAAAACTGAACTTATTACCCTATGCATACCCGTCAATACTTTGTTTGAAGTGCCAGGCTTTGGTCTGGACAACCTGAGCAGGTCTGTTGAATATGGCGGGATGGACCTGATGAAGCTTACTATCAAGAATAATACAGGAATGGATGTGTATAATTTTATCCTGATGGATGTTGTCAATATTGTAAACAAGCTTGAAGGTATAAAATTAAGCCTTGACAGGCCGATCACAATGGATTCAGGCGGGTCAAAAATAGAGCTTAAAGAAGGCGACAATATTTTGAATGGAGAAACAACTCTTGAATTCATGCGCTATTTCAGCGGCAGGAAAGACGGGGTCGGGCTTTCCGATATAGATAAGCAGAAACTTATAACAGACGCTATAATGAAAAAGATTTTTGGGTCAAAGGAAGGAGACCTTGCAAAAAATCTGTCAAGGATAAATGAATATATGGATACGGATCTGAACCTGGAGGAACTGTCTGAATTTATTTCTACTGTCTCCGGGCTTTCAGCGCAAAGCAATAAAGCATATGTGCTTGACGGAAGATTTGAACCGCTGGACAGCGGCACAGTTGTTTTTGTCCCTGACATTACAAGAGTCCATGATATTTTCAAGCAGGAAAATATAGCAGAGACCTCTGACACTGTCGAGGACCTTGGTGAAATGGTAACTGTCAGCGTCCTGAACGGTGTCGGCACTAAAGGTATTGCAGGTAAAACTGCAGAATTTCTTAAAACTATGAAATTTTCCGATGGCACGCTTAAGTATAATCTTAAAAAAACCGGGGATGCTGATAATTATGATTATAAGAAAACAAGGATAATATTGCGTGCCCAGGATGAACCTATTACAAGAGCTGCAGAAAATATAAGGTCACTGCTTTTAGTTGGCGAAGTAATCGACCAGGAATCCGGGAATCAGGCGGAAGATATAATTATTATAATAGGCAAGGATTTTGATTATGACAGTGCCCTTGCAGCTTTTAAACAGGGGGGCACGGCATCCGGAGAGACAGCAGCCCAGGCTGAAACGACCCAGGCCCAGGCTGCCCAGATGTATGATCTTAACATCCTTAATGGTGAAGGGACTCAGGGTCTTGCGCTTACAGTCAAGAAAATACTGGAAGACAATCTCAATAAGGAAATGGTTACCATTAATGTTAAAGAAACCAAGAATGCTGATAATTTCGGGTATAAAACAACAAAGATAATAATAAATTCCAGCAAGGAAGGTGCTCCAGGAATGGCAGACAGGATTAAAAGCATACTTGGTAAAGGCGAAGTATCGGAATCATCCAGTAATCCGGACAATGTTGATATTACAATAATAATAGGGAGTGATTATACAAAATAGCAGATAAAAGAATAAAAAACGAAAGACAATTAAATGAACGGGAATCAGTGGCTGACAGGCAGCCGGGTGAGGCGGTAAAAGTAAGATCTGAAGTGGAAAACCGCAAAGTGAGAACAGGGTTAAAAAACCGGCAGGAAAAAATGCCGGAGTTTAAAAACTCTTCTGATGCCGCAAAATTTGCAGCAAGGATTGCAGATAAAAAAAAGGCAGACTATATTAAAATCCTTGATGTGAGCAAAAGACTTGTCATCACTGATTATTTTGTAATAATAGGTGCGGCAAATACAAGACTGACTGAAAGGATAGCCCGAGATATTGAGACCGGAATGAAAAAGTATGGCCTTTACCCGATACATATTGAAGGAAAAGGCGAAGGCAACTGGATACTTATGGACTATGATGATTTTGTCATACATATTTTTACTGAAGAGTACAGATTATATTATGACCTTGAGCGTTTATGGCGCGACTCAAAAATAATCAGAATAAAAGCCGGCGACAGGCAGCGGCAGGATAAAGAGACAGCAATTGAAGTAGAAGACAACAAGGAAGGGTAAAGTGTTTAAGAATTGGGCAGCAGCGATATATATGAACCACAGATAATAGAAAATAAATGGCTTAAAATATGGCAGGAAGAAAAAATATACTCCCTCAAATCAGATAATTACAGCAGCAAATATTATGTTCTTGAAATGTTCCCCTATCCGTCTGGCGAGCCACACATGGGCCATGCCAGGAATTACACAATTGGTGATGTCCTTGCACGCGTGATTGCGCGCAGGGGCTATGACGTTCTTCATCCCATAGGTTATGACGCTTTCGGGCTTCCTGCAGAAAATGCAGCAATAAAAAGCGGAATCCATCCAAAAGAAAGCACAATGGCAAATATAGATAAAATGCGCAAAGCTCTGAAAAGAATGGCAATGACTTATGACTTTGAAGATGAAATTATCACTAGCGACCCTTCATACTATAAGTGGACACAATGGCTTTTCCTGCAGCTCTACAGGATGGGCCTGGCAGAAAAGAAGGAAGCAGGGGTGAACTGGTGTGATTCCTGCCAGACTGTTCTTGCAAATGAACAGGTGATATCCGGAAGGTGTGAAAGATGTGACAGTATTGTAAGAAAAAGAGTTCTTTCACAGTGGTTCTTCAGGATAACAGATTATGCGCAAAGATTGCTTGATGACATGGAGCTTATTAAGGATGGCTGGCCGGAAAGAGTTTTAACAATACAACGGAACTGGATCGGCAGAAGCGAAGGGGCAAGGGTTGATTTCAGGTTTGATGATGGAAGCGATAATACAATAATACCTGTTTTTACAACGAGGCCGGACACCCTTTACGGGGTTACATTTTTTATACTTGCAGCAGAGCACCCCCTTGTAGATTCTATAGTGACAGGAGAAAAAGAAAAAAAAGAAGTTGCGCGCATAAAGGCGCTGATAACTGCTCAAACAGATATAGAAAGAGGCTCGGCTGAGATTGAAAAAATAGGGTGTTTTACTGGAAGATATGTGATAAATCCAGTCAATGATCAAAGAATCCCGGTGTGGATAGCAAATTATGTCCTTCTTGAATATGGCACAGGTGCAGTAATGGCAGTCCCCGCCCATGACACCAGGGATTTTGATTTTGCTTCAAAGTATGGAATTGAAATCAGGGAAGTGATATCGCCTGACGGTAAAACTCATGGAACACTTTCTGAAGCATTTACCGGAGAAGGGATAATGGTTAATTCCGGACCTTTTACAGGAAAAAAATCTGACGATGGAAAAAAGGAGATAATAAAATTTCTTGAAGAGAAAAAAATTGGAAATTTTGAAATAAATTATAAATTGAAAGACTGGCTGATTTCGAGGCAGAGGTACTGGGGAGCACCAATACCTGTAGTTTTTTGTGAAAAATGCGGCACGGTAGCGGTCCCTGAAAGCCAGCTGCCGGTGCTGCTTCCATATGATGTCGATTTTAAGCCAACGGGTTTTTCACCTCTCTTATACAAGGAGGAATTTGTCAATACCAGATGTCCGTCATGCGGAGGCGCTGCAAAAAGAGAAACAGACACTATGGACACTTTTGTATGCTCATCGTGGTATTTTCTCAGGTACTGCAGCCCTCATCTGGAAAGCAGCGCTTTTGACCGGGAAAAGGCGGATAAATGGATGCCGGTCGACCAGTATATTGGCGGTATTGAACATGCCACCATGCATCTTATCTATTCAAGGTTTTTCATGAAAGCTCTGTATGATGCAGGGCTTGTATCAAATAAAGAACCTTTTACAAAATATTATCCTCACGGGGTCGTAACGCTTGGCGGGCAGAAAATGTCTAAATCCAAAGGAAATATTGTCAATCCTTCCGAGATATATAATAAATATGGCGCTGATACCCTGCGTCTTTACATATTGTTTATTGGGCCGGCTGATTCCATCGTAGACTGGAGCAATAAAGGTGTTGAGGGCTCCCACAGGTTTTTAAAAAGGGTCTGGAAACTTGTTACGGATAATATAGATTTTATTAAAAACCATGCCCCATCCGGATTGAGTCATATTGATTCGGGATCAATGCTCAAAAACATGTACAGTCAGGGAAAGCTTGGTTTGCAGGAAAAGGAAGTCTATAAAAAATTGCACCAGACTATAAAAAAAGTATCAGGTGATATCCTTGACAGGTTTAATTTCAATACTGCAATAAGCTCAATCATGGAACTTGTAAATATGATGTCAAAATATAATGAAGATATTAAAGCGGAAAGAAGACAGGCTGTCCTGGTTTATGAATCAACAGTTAAGCTGCTTGTCCTGTTATCGCCTGTGGCACCTTTTATAACAGAGGAGCTCTGGCATAAAATGGGAGCAAATGGCAGCATACACAGGGTGCCATGGCCTGAGTATGATGCTGAGATTGCCAGAGAAGAAATGACAACAGTCATATTCCAGGTCAATGGAAAACTCAGGGATAAAATTGAGTTAGAAAGCGGAACTTCAGCAGATGAACTGGAAAAAGTTGCGCTTGCTTCTGAAAAGATAAAAAAATATATTGAAGGGTTTCAGATAGTAAAAATTATTACAGTTCCGGACAAACTGGTAAATATTGTAATAAAACAGTAAGCGGTTTTTTAACCGGAACTTCCGGCTTTAAAGTCTTATAAAAATCTGACAAAAATCTGACAAAAATCCAAAAAATTAATTGACACAGCATTGTTCATCATTTATAATATACACAAAAGCACAATAGCTTATATATATGAATAAGTAATTTCTATATCTGCTTTCAGTTTAAATTTTATTGCAATATCAGCATAATACTTAGCAGCGCATGTACAGCCACGAGCTTAATCAAAGAATTTCAAAGTTTGTTTTCCTGATTGACCGTTTAAAATACGGGAAAGGCAGGTATCTATATGCAGTGCTGTTTTTTATTATCCTGATTTCAGCATCAGCAGTGATGGGGACTTACTTTTATCAGAAAAGTGTAATAACAAAAAAAGAAAACATATTGAAAAGCTATTTTGAGCAAAAGGGCAGCAATAGCTTTGACCTGGTAAATCCAGGCAGCGCTGCCATGGATATCCCAAAGAGTGATGCCGGCAATATTTCTGATAGCAGCCAGACAAAATCCGGTATTGCAGCAGATATTTTACCCGGCGGTAAGGCAACTGAAGAAGATAATGGGGTTCTTTTGGCCGAGAATAAGCAGCTTATAAAAGTTTATATATGCGGATGTGTAAAAAACCCTGGCGTGTATGAGCTTGCAGAGGGCTCAAGGGTTGTTGACCTCGAAGAATTATGCGGGGGATTTACTGAAGATGCCTGCATTGAAGCTGTAAACCTTGCAGCGATATTAAGCGATGCTCAAAAGATCTATATTCCATCTGAAACTGAAGTCAGCCAGCAGGGAATAAACCTTTATAAAGATATGCTGACAGCCGGCAGCACAGATGGAAATAAAGACAGCAAAGATTCTGGTTCGGATACATTGATAAAAAAAATAAATATAAACTTTGCAAGTTCCGAAGAGCTGATATCGCTTCCCGGTATCGGGGAACAGATAGCAAAAAATATTATTGATTACAGAAACCAGTATGGCGCTTTTAATGTTAAAGAGGACCTGAAAAATGTAAAAGGTATTGGTGAAAAAAAATTTGAACAGATAAAGGACCTGATTTCAGTTTGATCCGTCTTTATTATCACCTTATCTGGGCAGCAGCTTTTTCTGCAGGTTTTCTGATATGTGGTAATTTAATTATTTATTCCTGGTTTAAATCATCAGGATACATCATAATGTCCGCTCTCACAGCTGCTTTCATAATTTCAAATCTTATATTTTTACTGATCATCAAAGCCTTTAAACAGAAAACCGGACAATGCCAGAGACATGTGAAGGGAACGGATAAAATACTGCCCGTGCTGCTCTTTTTATACTGCACCATCTTTTTTATGTCAGGATTATTTTGCAGCGCCAGGCTCACAGATTACAATTCGAATAACTCTGATAAAAAATTTGATGAAATCCTGAGCAAAAACGGCGGTGCGTCAATTGAAGTTGCCGGAAGGATATCAAGCCATGTCACAAGATCAAGGTACAGCTGCAGTTTCAAAATAGATACAGCTAAAATATTATTTTCTGATAATCCGGCGCTCAGTTCCTTAATTATCTGCAATGCAGGCGAGTTCAATGCAGTGGTCCGAAACTATTATGGGAATGCCCTTGAGCGCGATGATTTAATAAAGTTTAAAGGCAGCTACCGCTGCAAAGATTACAGCAGCTATTTTTTAACTTATGGGCACAGCATTGAAAAAAAAGAAAATTACCCCATAGACAAATGGCCTTATCTTATAAGAAAAGCTATTTATAAATGCGTCAGGAACACCATTTACAATAATCTTGCTTATAGCCATGCGGCAATCTGTGAAGCAGCAGTGCTTGGAAACAGTGCCAATATCACTGACAGCCAGGCTAAAGATTTTATAAACAGCGGGATATATCATCTTCTAGCAATATCAGGGCTGCATGTATCTTTTTTTGTTGTTATCTTATCCTCAATCTTTTTAAGGGCAACAAAAGGATTTGGACATCTCAGGGGAAAAATAAATAAAATTTTAGGCAACCTGGGCATTATCGTGATACTGGCAACGCTGGCTCTTTATAATTTTGTCATCGGGGAAAAGGCAAGTGTGCTCAGGGCAACAATAATGGCTGTTTTTATTCTTTTTTCGTCGAGGTGGAAAAAGGCACTGGATAATAAAGCGGCGCTAAGTTTTTCATATATTATACTCCTGATAATAAATCCGGGATTTTTTAAAAATGCATCTTTCTGGCTTTCATTTTTATCTGTTGCAGCAATTTTATATTTAAATAATATTATTTCAGGCTTTTTCCGTTTTCTGGCAGGCAGAATATTTATTATTTTTAAAATGCCTGCTTTATCCATGCGATTTGCCGGAAAGTCAAAACCAGGCTATTTTGGCTCTCTTTTTGTAACATCGCTTTCAGTATATATATTTATATTTCCGGTATTGATGTATTTGTTTGGCAGTGCAGGTATTTTTGCTGTCATAATCAATATGGCTGCAATTCCGGTTTTTTATGCATTGCTTTTTATCCTTATAATATCATCGCTTCTTGCTATTTTATGGCCGCCACTGGGCTCCCTTCTGTTGAAACCTTCTGCTGTTCCGCTGTTTATACTCGATAAAATATCCGGGTTATGGAAAATCTCCGGGTACAGTGTGCTGAGAATTGATGATTTCAGTATGATTTATGTGATATTATATTATACTGTGCTTGTTTTATCGGCCATTGTTATTTCAGGGTTTCTGAAAAAACAAAAGAAATATATATGCTCTGCAGGGGGGTGATGTTTTCATTATCCATTACCGGCAGCAGAAATTATGTTTCCGGAGGTTATAAATATGCCTGCTGTAAAAGAAAATATCCATGACGGCAAACAAATCAGCGAGCTTAAATCCTGGTATCTTTATATAAGTAAAAGCATTTCAATCCTTGACGAAACAGTGGAGAAGTTCAGGAGAACTTTAAGAGGAAAAATTAATTTCGAGACTGATTTTAAGATTTTTTATTGTGGTCCTGATATGGATGAAAATGACTTTAAAAATTTTACAAACACTCCTTCCTTTTTTTCCGAAAAAAGAGCGGCAGTTGTTAAGAGCCTGGAAAAAGCTTCAGCGGAATTTATTAAAACTCTGGTACGGATGTGCAGTGAGACAGAGCAGAAAGACGACAGCATTCTGATAATATTGACATATGCAACTGGTGACAGAAAAGAAAAAAATATTGCTGACCTGAAAACAGCAGTATCCAAAAGTGGCATTGTAGAAGTTCTGTATGCTCCAACCTCAGAAAAGCTTGGCAGATGGCTTGCCGAAAGAAGTGAGCTTGACGGCGTAAAATTCACTCAAAAAGCAGTTTCAAGGTTTATTGAGAATGTCAGTTTTGACCTGAGCCTTTTAAAGTCTGAGTATGAGAAACTTATGATTTATTTGATTTCAGAAAAGGAAAAAACAATAAACGAAACAACAGTCGACAAGCTTGTGCCCCGTGTTTATGATATGAAGATATTCGACCTCGTGAATTGTATAGGCAACAGGGACAGGACAGGGGCGCTCAAAACCTTAAAGTCGTTGATGCTTGAAAAACAGAATATGATAGGTGTAATCGCTTTGCTTCACAGGATGTTTTCAGCATTTATTTATATTAAAAGCGAAAATCTGAAAAAACAGGCCCAAATTTATCCTGGTTACGCCGGCAGTTATAAAACGCCTGGAAGAAATCCATCAGGCAGTTTCAGGGATTATATCGAGAAAAGCATCGGCCATACAAAAAATAAAGAAAAAGTAGCTGCAAGTTATTTGCGTTTTTCACAAAAATACTCTTTGCACGAGATAATTAAAGTCTTTGATATTCTTAACAGTTATGATATTCTGCTCAGGTCTGCTGAAATAAATGAAGCTGTGCTCATAACCCGTCTTATTGCAGAAATTATCGGCATAAAAGCTTAAAGTGAGTTTATTTTACAGTTGATTTTTCACTGCGGGTTTTGTTAAGAAATTTTGCAGCTTTTGATTTCTTATTAGCAGCAAAATTCTTATGGACAGTGTGTGTCTTTGCAGCTTTATCCAGGACTTTGAAATATTCATCCATGTTGACCTTTGCCTGCTCTGTATCATTGCTCTCAACAGACTTAAGGAATTTTTTATTCATGGTTTTGATTTTTGTTTTAAGAGCCTGATTTTTTTCTGATCTCTTAATGTTTTGCCTGTCTCTTTTTTCCTGTGACTTTATATTTGGCACTTATTTTAAACCTCCAAAAAAGTTATTTTCTAAACGACGAGTTATTCTACCATCTTTTTTAAAAAATAAAAATATTTATTATAATTAGCAAAATTATAATGATATAATACCAAAATTATGCAGGACATACAGGAAGATTATCTACATTCGAGAAAAAGGATTTTCAGCGCCACTGTAATAGTAATAATCGTAACTTTACTTTCAAAAATATCCGGGCTTGTGCGCGATCAGATAATGGCAGGTTATTATGGTATCAGCTATGAAACTGATGCATTTACCTGGGCTTTTTTTATTCCCAACCTCTTTAAAATATTATTTGCAGATTCGCTGATCATTGCAGCCTTTATACCTGTTTACACAGCTTACTTGAAATCAAAAGACGAAAAAGACAGGGCAGTTTTTTTAAACTCAGTAACAAATATAATGCTCATTGTCTTTTTTATTATTTCAGCCCTGCTATTTATATTGTCGCCGCAGATAGGAACAATCCTTTCAAAAATTTCATCCGATCAGCTTAATATCACCAGTTTTGTAACCATGAACCGGATCATGGCATTTTCACTGTTTATGCTCAGCATGTCAGGCCTTACAGCAGGTATTTTAAATTCTCATAATATTTTTACGATACCTTCACTTGCGCCCTTTTTAATGAATATTTTTACAATCGGTTTTGTGGTCCTTTTAAACCATAAAATGGGCATCATAAGCATGGCTGTCGGTACAATGGCAGGAGCAGTAATACAACTTATAGCGCAGCTTTTCCAGCTGAGGGTTACAAATATAAAATACTCTTTTAAAATTGATTTTAAAAACAGGTCAGTCAGGGAGATTTTTTCCATGATGTTTCCCATACTTCTCAGCCTGGGAGCTGTGCAGCTTAATAACAGTGTGGATAAATTCTTTGCCCTCGGGCTTGGTGCCGGCAACACGACAGCGCTTGATCTGTCATGGAGAGTCACAAATCTTCCTCTTGGCGTATTTTCTGTAGCCGTAATTACGGTTCTCTATCCCCTGATTTCAAGGCAGGCCGCAGAAGATGACATAAACGGCATAAAGGAAAGCTTTTCGCTTGGCGTGCGCGAGATAGGCTATATCATGATCCCTGCAGTTACTGGTCTTGCAGCGCTGAGTTACCCTGTAATAAAGCTTTTATTCGAGCATAATAATTTTACCCCTGCTGACACGTCAAAAGTTTCAACAATACTGGTGTTCCATAGCCTAGGGCTGGTGTTTTTCGGGCTTCTTATGATACTTAACAGGATTTATTATGCATTCAAGAATGTGATGACCCCTTTAAAAGTTGCGGCTTTTTCAATAATTGCAAATGTATTGCTGGACTGGTTGTTTATAAAATTCATGGGGGTATCCGGAGTGGCGTTTTCAACAAGCCTTGTTGCCGTGTTTAATGTAATCATCCTTATAATAATCCTTCGCAAAAAAGTAGGGTTTCTTGGAGGAAAAAGGATATTGAAATCATATCTTAAGATCCTGGCTTCATCGGCTATAATGGGGGCTATAATTTATTTTAGCTGGTGGTTCCTGAAAAAATATGCCTATAATAGTCTCTGGTATTTGGTTGCAATCCTGTTATTTATAATAATTGCGGGCGCAGGAATATATGTATTATTAACATATCTTTTTAAAATGGATGAAATAAAATTTGTTTTTAAAATATTCTCCCGCTCAAGGAGATAAACTTAAATGACTGATAAAAATCTGATAAGGAATTTTTCAATTATCGCACATATTGATCATGGCAAGTCAACTCTTGCTGACAGGATCCTTGAAATGACAGATACTGTGAGCACGAGGGAAATGTCTGAGCAGTACCTTGATGATATGGATCTTGAAAGAGAGAGGGGAATTACCATAAAGGCGCATTCGGTAAGAGTGGCCTATAACTGTAAACTTGATTCAAAAAGTTATATTTTTAATCTTATTGATACTCCGGGCCATGTTGATTTTTCGTATGAAGTATCGCGAAGCCTTGCCGCCTGTGAGGGCGCTGTGCTTGTGGTTGATGCCACGCAGGGTATACAGGCACAGACTCTTGCAAATATTTATCTTGCACTTGCTAATAATCTTGAAATAATTCCTGTAATAAACAAGATCGATTTAAAAAGTGCAAGGCTGGAAGAAGTCTCTGGAGAGCTTGCAATGGTGCTTGGGATAGAGAAAAACAGGATAATCTCGGCCAGTGCAAAAACAGGAGCAGGTGTGGAGGAAATACTTGACCGTATAGTTATGGATGTTCCGCCTCCTGCAGGAGATATTGAAAAACCTCTGCAGACGCTTATTTTTGATTCCCAGTACGACTCTTACAGAGGCATAGTTGTCCTGATAAGAGTTGTAAACGGTTTTATTGAGGCAGGGATGAAAATAAAATTTATGGCTGAAAACTCTGTTACGATTGTAGAAGAAGTGGGTGTATTAAGCCCGAAAATGATAAAAAAGGACAGGCTTGGTGCAGGCGAAGTAGGATATATAATAACAGGAGTAAAAGAGATCGGGAATATCCGCGTCGGCGATACGGTCACCTCTTTTAAAGAGCCTGCAGAAGAGCTGCTTCCGGGATATAAAAAACCAAAACCCATGGTATATTGCGGCCTTTTCCCTATAGAAGGAGTTCATTATGAAGAGCTTCGGGATGCGCTCGGAAAGCTTCTGCTGAATGATTCCTCCCTTGATTATACGCCTGAAGTCTCAAATGCGCTGGGATTTGGTTTCAGGTGCGGTTTCCTCGGCCTGCTGCATATGGAGATAGTAAAAGAAAGGCTGGAGCGTGAATATGGCTTGAGTCTTGTAACAACTGCGCCAAATGTTGCTTACATGGTTGTCAGGACTAATGATGAGACAGTCGAGGTAAAAAGGCCATCTGATTTTCCGGATGAAGAAAAAATTAAAGAGATACAGGAACCTTATGTCAATGCTACAATAATAAGCCCCAAAGAATATATAGGGGATATAATGAATCTTGCCAACGGTAAGCGGGGAGAATTTATTGATATGCAGTATCTTTCACCTGAAAGAGTTGACCCGGGTAATTTGATTTATAAAACCAAAAATACACCGAAAGTAGTTGGAGCAATAGGTGAAGATGCACTTGAAGTAATTGCGGCTATGTACAGAGCGGTTCTTGAAAGTGATGTACATACGGTTTCGAGTCCC